>NZ_JAOWDM010000068.1:0-5291 GCF_030334645.1 Citrobacter sp. Cc139 | reverse complement strand
CCCATGCGAGAGTAGGGAACTGCCAGGCATCAAACAAGTGAAGAAGCCCATCCTGCCGGATGGGCTTTTTTGCGTCTGTGTAGAGTGAAACCTGCCGGATGCGGCATCCCGCCTTATCCGGCCTGCCAAGGCGCATCAGGCAATCCCCTTGCCTCCATAAGACAAGCCATCCTGCGGCATATGCGGTAAACTAAGCGCGATTTTGCATCAGGAAAGCGTCTATGAATCACTCCCTTAAAGCCTGGAACACCTTCGGTATCGATCAACAAGCTAATGAGCTTGTCTGCGCCGAAAATGAGCAACAACTGCTGAATGCCTGGCAATCAGCGAATGCATCACATCATCCAGTACTGATCCTGGGCGAGGGGAGTAACGTCCTGTTTCTCGATACCTTCCATGGAACGGTGATCGTCAATCGAATCAAGGGCATTGAGATCACAGAACAACCTGAGGCGTGGCACCTGCACGTCGGTGCCGGTGAGAACTGGCATCATCTGGTACAGCACACGCTGCAAGAAGGTATGCCTGGACTGGAAAATCTGGCACTCATTCCCGGATGTGTCGGTTCATCGCCCATTCAGAATATTGGCGCTTATGGTGTGGAGCTGCAGCGTGTCTGTGAATATGTGGACTGCGTTGAACTGTCAACCGGCAAACATCTGCGCGTCAGCGCCGCGGAATGCCGTTTTGGTTACCGTGACAGCATCTTCAAGCATGAATATCAGGATCGTTTCGCAATTGTTGCCGTTGGTTTGCGCTTGGCTAAACAGTGGCAGCCCGTTCTCACTTACGGTGACCTGACGCGTCTGGATCCTACAACCGTGACGCCTCAGCAGGTTTTTGATTCTGTCTGTCATATGCGCACAACAAAGCTGCCTGACCCGAAAGTTAACGGTAATGCGGGTAGCTTCTTTAAAAACCCGGTTGTTACAGCGCACGTTGCGCAGGAACTGTTGGCCAAATTCCCGACTGCGCCTCATTACCCGCAGGTAGATGGTTCAGTAAAACTGGCTGCCGGCTGGCTTATCGATCAATGCCAGCTAAAAGGCATGCGTATTGGTGGGGCAGCGGTACATCAGCAGCAAGCACTGGTACTGATTAATGCAGACCGTGCGACCAGTCAGGATGTGGTACAACTAGCGCATCATGTACGCCAAAAAGTCGGTGAGAAATTCAATGTCTGGCTCGAACCCGAGGTCAGATTTATTGGCCCACAGGGTGAAGTGAATGCTGTGGAGATCATCGCATGAAAGATAATACCGTCCCCCTGACGCTTATTTCCTTGTTAGCCGATGGCGAATTTCATTCCGGTGAGCAGCTTGGTGAACAGCTGGGAATGAGCCGTGCGGCAATCAATAAGCATGTTCAGACGCTACGCGACTGGGGCGTTGATGTCTTTACTGTTCCCGGTAAAGGATACAGCTTACCTGAGCCTATCCAGTTATTAGACTCATCACTGATTCATTCTCAGTTGGATGGAGGGAATATCACGGTTCTGCCGGTTATCGACTCAACCAACCAGTACCTGATGGACCGTATTGGTCAACTGGAGTCAGGGGATGCCTGCGTCGCTGAGTATCAGCAGGCCGGCCGTGGTCGTCGCGGACGTAAGTGGTTCTCACCGTTTGGCGCCAATCTGTATCTCTCAATGTTCTGGCGACTGGAGCAAGGACCGGCAGCCGCAATTGGTCTGAGTCTGGTGATTGGTATTGTCATGGCGGAGGTTTTACGCGATCTGGGGGCGGATAAAGTTCGCGTGAAATGGCCGAACGATCTCTATCTGCTCGATCGTAAACTGGCCGGAATTCTGGTTGAACTCACTGGTAAGACGGGCGATGCCGCGCAAATTGTTATCGGTGCGGGTATTAATATGTCCATGCGCCGGGTAGAAGAGAATGTCGTTAATCAGGGCTGGATTAATCTCCAGGAAGCGGGAATTAACATTGACCGCAATACCCTTGCTGCCCGACTAATCCGCGAGCTGCGCGCTGCGCTGGTATTGTTTGAGCATGAGGGCTTAGCGCCGTATTTGTCCCGCTGGAAGACGCTGGACAACTTTATCGACCGCCCGGTAAAACTCATTATTGGCGATAAAGAAATATTTGGGATATCTCGTGGAATAGATGCACAAGGTGCATTATTGCTCGAACAAAATGGCGTGATAAAACCCTGGATGGGCGGAGAAATATCGCTCAGAAGCGCTGAATAATAACAAGGGGAGCTGCGGCTCCCCTTATTAATTTATTTGCGTAGTCTGACCTCTTCAACAGCATGATTAGCGCTTTTGGTCATGATTAAGCTGGCACGCTCACGCGTTGGTAAAATATTTTGTTTTAAATTCAGCCAGTTAATCTCTTTCCATAACGAAGTGGCCGTGTTGATTGCCTCGTCTTCCGACAATTTCGCATAATTATGGAAATAAGAGTCTGGGTTGGTAAATGCCCCTTCGCGGAATTTCAGGAAGCGGTTGATATACCACGTCTGGAGTAATTCCTCTGGCGCATCAACATAAATAGAAAAGTCGACAAAATCAGAAACAAATACATGATGCGGATCGTGAGGATAATCCATCCCGCTCTGTAATACATTAAGCCCTTCAAGTATTAATATGTCGGGTTGGGCAACAGTTTTGTCGCCATCAGGGATCACATCATAGATAAGATGGGAGTATACCGGTGCCGTGACGTTGGGTACGCCTGACTTCAAATCGGAAACGAATTTAACCAGGCGGTGCATATCATAGGACTGAGGGAAGCCTTTCTTCTTCATGAGTCCACGATCTTTCAACACCTGATTGGGATGAAGAAAACCGTCGGTCGTAATCAATTCAACCTTACGATGCTCAGGCCAGCGACTCAACAGTGCCTGTAAAACACGTGCTGTGGTGCTTTTGCCAACGGCGACGCTGCCAGCAATGCTAATAATATAAGGAATACGCTCGCCGTTAGTGCCTAAAAATTGCTCCAGCACCGCCTGACGTCGCAGGTTCGAACTGATGTAAAAATTTAGCAAACGCGATAGAGGCAAATAAATTTCGGCAACTTCTTCCAGCGACAAGTCTTCGTTAATGCCTTTCAGACGAGCAATCTCTTCCTCGGTCAGGGTCATTGGCACGGAATCACGAAGCGCAGCCCACTGGTTGCGATCAAACTGTAGGTAAGGCGACGTTAACGCTTGCTCTTTTATACTCATACGCATGGTCTGGCTGTCACTGCTATATCAGGTCTGCGGTAAAAAAACGAAATCATCCCCGGCACGCAATGGCACGCACATTTCAGTTAATTTGGACAATGGGCAGGAGGGTAACACCAGATGAGGGGGAATAATAAGAAAAAATCATCCCCTGAAAAGCAATGTGACGGCTATTCCAGATGTATAATGAGGTACTTTCTCTCTATGGATAAGTGCATGGCGGCGAAAAACTTGCCTTTGGAAGGGCACGCGCCGTTGGAAATTTGTCCAATCATACGAAGAAATAGATTATTTATCGGACGTATAGTGCAAAATGTGAGCGATAGAACATTTTATGCAATTTTTTAGTTGCATGAGTGCGCAGGTCTCCATAAAATGCGCGCTACTTGATGCCGACTTAGCTCAGTAGGTAGAGCAACTGACTTGTAATCAGTAGGTCACCAGTTCGATTCCGGTAGTCGGCACCATCAAGTCCGGTGGGGTTCCCGAGCGGCCAAAGGGAGCAGACTGTAAATCTGCCGTCACAGACTTCGAAGGTTCGAATCCTTCCCCCACCACCACTTTCTGGCAGCGTTATCGCCGCCTGAGTTGGTTAAAAAATTAATCAGCTCGAACATAAAAGAGAGAAATCTCTTTTTTGTTACAGAAAGAACTGGGTAGCCGAGTTTCAGGATGCGGGCATCGTATAATGGCTATTACCTCAGCCTTCCAAGCTGATGATGCGGGTTCGATTCCCGCTGCCCGCTCCAGACGTGCTGATATGGCTCAGTTGGTAGAGCGCACCCTTGGTAAGGGTGAGGTCCCCAGTTCGACTCTGGGTATCAGCACCACTTCACTTCTCCTTCCCGTTTCTCTCTGTTTACTTTTAAAAGCATTCAACAGCTCAGGTATATTGCCTGGTTGATGTGGTGATATCACCGATTTATCCGTGTCTTAGAGGGACAATCGATGTCTAAAGAAAAATTTGAACGTACTAAACCGCACGTTAACGTCGGTACTATCGGCCACGTTGACCATGGTAAAACAACGCTGACCGCTGCAATCACTACCGTACTGGCTAAAACCTACGGCGGTGCTGCTCGTGCATTCGACCAGATCGATAACGCGCCGGAAGAAAAAGCTCGTGGTATCACCATCAACACTTCTCACGTTGAATATGACACCCCGACTCGCCACTACGCACACGTAGACTGCCCGGGCCACGCCGACTATGTTAAAAACATGATCACCGGTGCTGCGCAGATGGACGGCGCGATCCTGGTTGTTGCTGCGACTGACGGCCCGATGCCGCAGACTCGTGAGCACATCCTGCTGGGTCGTCAGGTAGGCGTTCCGTACATCATCGTGTTCCTGAACAAATGCGACATGGTTGATGACGAAGAGCTGCTGGAACTGGTAGAAATGGAAGTTCGTGAACTTCTGTCTCAGTACGATTTCCCGGGCGACGACACTCCGATCGTTCGTGGTTCTGCTCTGAAAGCGCTGGAAGGCGAAGCAGAGTGGGAAGCGAAAATCATCGAACTGGCTGGCTTCCTGGACTCTTACATCCCGGAACCAGAGCGTGCGATTGACAAGCCGTTCCTGCTGCCTATCGAAGACGTATTCTCCATCTCCGGTCGTGGTACCGTTGTTACCGGTCGTGTAGAACGCGGTATCATCAAAGTTGGTGAAGAAGTTGAAATCGTTGGTATCAAAGAGACTGCTAAGTCTACCTGTACTGGCGTTGAAATGTTCCGCAAACTGCTGGACGAAGGCCGTGCTGGTGAGAACGTTGGTGTTCTGCTGCGTGGTATCAAACGTGAAGAAATCGAACGTGGTCAGGTACTGGCTAAGCCGGGCTCTATCAAGCCGCACACCAAGTTCGAATCTGAAGTGTACATCCTGTCCAAAGACGAAGGCGGCCGTCATACTCCGTTCTTCAAAGGCTACCGTCCGCAGTTCTACTTCCGTACTACTGACGTGACTGGCACCATCGAACTGCCGGAAGGCGTAGAGATGGTAATGCCGGGCGACAACATCAAAATGGTTGTTACCCTGATCCACCCGATCGCGATGGACGACGGTCTGCGTTTCGCAATCCGTGAAGGCGGCCGTACTGT
>NZ_JAOWDM010000067.1:0-32408 GCF_030334645.1 Citrobacter sp. Cc139 | reverse complement strand
CGGGCTGTTTGTGTGAAGTGATTCACATCCGCCGTGTCGATGGAGGCGCATTATAGGGAGTTTCCTTCAGCCCGCAACCCTTAAATGACAGAAAAATGACTGACTGCTGCATTCCACAGCAGAACCCCGCCTTATACCCATTTACACACAGAGTTATCCACAAAATAAGGTTCTCCTGCGATCATCACTTCGATTTACCCCTCATCTATAAAGCTGAAATAATCGAATTAAAGGAAAGAGAAAAATTCGCGAGCGTTGCGCAAACGTTTTCGTTACAATGCCACCGCACAACAAGGATGCCCCGTGAGGGGCGTTAGCTGAGTTTTTAGCCAAGAATTCACCTAACGCTCTCTGTAATAGTCAAATCCAGGGGATTTACCATGCAACAACGTCGTCCAGTCCGCCGCGCTCTGCTCAGTGTTTCTGACAAGGCCGGTATCATCGAATTCGCTCAGGCACTTTCCGCACGCGGTGTGGAGCTGCTGTCTACGGGGGGGACCGCCCGCCTGTTAGCAGAAAAAGGCCTGGCAGTGACCGAAGTTTCCGATTACACCGGTTTCCCGGAAATGATGGATGGACGCGTGAAGACCCTGCATCCAAAAGTCCACGGCGGCATCCTCGGCCGTCGCGGCCAGGACGATGCGATCATGGAACAGCATCACATCGCCCCTATCGATATGGTGGTCGTTAACCTGTACCCCTTCGCCGAAACCGTAGCCCGTGAAGGCTGCTCGCTGGAAGATGCGGTAGAGAACATTGATATCGGCGGCCCGACCATGGTGCGCTCTGCTGCCAAGAACCATAAAGACGTCGCCATCGTGGTGAAGAGCAGTGACTACGACGCCATTATTAAAGAGATGGATGCTAATGAAGGCTCTCTGACTCTCGACACCCGTTTCGATCTCGCGATTAAAGCTTTCGAACACACCGCCGCCTACGACAGCATGATTGCCAACTACTTCGGCAGCATGGTTCCGGCCTACCACGGTGAAAGCAAAGAAGCCGCCGGTCGCTTCCCGCGTACGCTGAACCTGAACTTCATTAAGAAGCAGGATATGCGCTACGGCGAGAACAGCCACCAGCAGGCAGCCTTCTATATAGAAGAGAATGTGAAAGAAGCGTCCGTTGCCACCGCACAGCAGGTGCAGGGCAAAGCGCTCTCCTACAACAACATCGCCGATACCGATGCGGCACTGGAATGCGTGAAAGAGTTCAACGAGCCAGCCTGCGTGATCGTCAAGCATGCCAACCCGTGCGGCGTGGCGGTGAGCTCCACTATTCTCGACGCTTACGACCGTGCGTACAAAACCGACCCAACCTCCGCGTTCGGCGGCATCATCGCCTTCAACCGCGAGCTGGATGCCGAAACCGCGCAGGCGATTATCTCCCGCCAGTTCGTGGAAGTGATCATCGCCCCGTCCGCGACCGAAGAAGCGCTGAAGATCACTGCCGCTAAACAGAACGTTCGCGTCCTGATCTGCGGCCAGTGGGCACAGCGTGTGCCGGGTCTGGACTTCAAACGCGTTAACGGCGGCCTGCTGGTTCAGGACCGCGACCTGGGTATGGTAGGCGAAGGCGAACTGCGCGTGGTGTCTAAACGCCAGCCGACCGAGCAAGAGCTGCGTGACGCGCTGTTCTGCTGGAAGGTAGCCAAGTTTGTGAAGTCCAACGCTATTGTGTATGCCAAAGAGAACATGACCATCGGCATAGGCGCAGGCCAGATGAGCCGTGTCTACTCCGCGAAAATCGCCGGGATTAAAGCGGCTGACGAAGGTCTGGAAGTGAAAGGCTCCGCGATGGCCTCCGACGCCTTCTTCCCGTTCCGTGACGGTATTGATGCCGCTGCCGCCGTGGGCGTGAGCTGTGTGATCCAGCCTGGCGGTTCTATCCGTGATGATGAAGTCATTGCCGCTGCCGATGAACACGGTATCGCGATGATCTTTACCGACATGCGCCACTTCCGCCATTAATCCACGGAGCAGACGATGAAAGTATTAGTGATTGGCAACGGCGGGCGCGAGCACGCGCTGGCGTGGAAAGCGGCGCAGTCGCCGCTGGTTGATACCGTTTTTGTCGCACCGGGCAACGCGGGCACCGCGCTGGAACCCGCGCTGCAAAACGTGGCTATCGGCGTAACCGATATCCCGGCGCTGCTGAGCTTTGCCCAGAACGAGAAGATTGACCTGACCATCGTTGGCCCGGAAGCGCCGCTGGTGATTGGCGTGGTCGATGCGTTTCGCGCCGCAGGTCTGAAGATCTTCGGCCCAACCGAAGGCGCCGCACAGTTGGAAGGCTCCAAAGCCTTCACCAAAGATTTCCTCGCCCGTCATCACATCCCGACGGCGGAGTACCAGAACTTTACCGAGGTTGAGCCTGCGCTGGCTTACCTGCGCGAGAAAGGCGCTCCGATCGTCATCAAAGCCGACGGTCTGGCCGCCGGTAAAGGCGTTATCGTCGCGATGACGCTCGAAGAAGCGGAAGCCGCCGTGCAGGATATGCTGGCGGGTAACGCCTTTGGCGATGCAGGCCACCGCATCGTGATTGAAGAGTTCCTCGACGGTGAAGAAGCGAGCTTTATCGTGATGGTCGACGGCGAACACGTGCTGCCGATGGCCACCAGCCAGGACCACAAACGCGTGGGTAACGGCGATACCGGCCCGAACACCGGCGGGATGGGGGCTTACTCCCCGGCGCCGGTAGTCACTGATGAAGTGCACCAGCGCACCATGGAACGCATCATCTGGCCAACCGTGAAAGGCATGGCGGCGGAAGGGAATACCTACACCGGCTTTCTGTATGCGGGCCTGATGATCGACAAGCAGGGCAACCCGAAGGTAATCGAGTTCAACTGTCGCTTTGGCGATCCGGAAACCCAGCCGATCATGCTGCGCATGAAGTCGGATCTGGTGGATCTGTGCCTGGCCGCCTGCGACGGCAAGCTGGATGAGAAAACCTCCGAGTGGGACGAACGCGCTTCATTAGGCGTGGTGATCGCCGCGGGCGGTTATCCGGGCAGCTACAGCACCGGCGACGAGATCCACGGTCTGCCGCTGGAAGAAGTGGCTGACGGTAAGGTTTTCCACGCGGGCACCAAACTCGCCGATGACGACCGCGTGTTGACCAGCGGCGGCCGTGTACTGTGCGCCACCGCGCTGGGCCACACCGTCGCCGAAGCGCAGAAACGCGCTTACGCCCTGATGGCCGACATCCGTTGGAACGGTAGCTTCAGCCGTAACGACATCGGCTGGCGCGCCATCGAACGCGAACAGCGCTAACGCGAAATTTTCGCCAGCAGCGTTTTACGCGTAATGCCTAACTGACGGGCGGCTTCCGTTTTGTTGCCGCCCGTTTTTTCCAGCGCCGCCAGAATGACCTCTTTCTCCACTTCCATCAGCGGCTGAATCTCGCCACTGTATTCCGTTTTTATTGGCGTCGCGGCAATAGCCAGCGGCAGCTCGCGCTCGGTAATATACTCGCCCGTCAGCAGCACCACCGCCCGCTCCACCGCGTTCTCCAGCTCGCGGATATTGCCCGGCCAGTCGTAATGGATAAGCAGATCCATCGCCTGCGGAGTAAAGCCTTTCACCGCTTTACGGTTACGCGCGGCAAAACGCTGGAGAAAATGTTCGGCCAGCAGCGGAATATCTTCCCGACGTTGACATAATGCGGGCATTTCTATGGTGACCACGTTCAGACGGTAGTAGAGATCCTGGCGAAAACGTCCGGCACTGACCTCCTCGGCCAGATTACGGTGCGTGGCGGCGATCAGCCGGACATCAACATCAATTGTCTGGTTACTGCCAACCCGTTGCACCTCTCGCTCCTGGATAGCCCGCAGCAGACGCACCTGCATCAGCGGTGAGATATCGCCAATTTCATCAAGAAATAACGTGCCGCCGTCCGCTTCGACAAAACGCCCTTCCCGCCGTTTATCCGCCCCGGTAAACGCCCCTTTCTCGTGGCCAAAAAGTTCGGACTCCAGCAGCGACTCATTCAGCGCCGCGCAGTTCAGCGTCACTAGCGGCTTATCACTGCGCGCGCTGCTGGCGTGTAGCGCGCGGGCAACCAGCTCTTTCCCTGTCCCGGAATCTCCGTGGATAAGCACCGTGGCGTCCGAGGGCGCTACCATCGCAATTTCGTTGAGCAACTGCTGCATCGCCGGACTGCTGCCAATCATGCCAAACTGCACAGCCGACGCTGACAACACTTCAGCGCTCGTATCCCGCGTATGCGCCAGCGCCTTTTCCAGTGTTTCCTGCAAACGGTCAAAATCCAGCGGTTTGATTAAGTAGTCCAGCGCCCCGGTTTTCAGCGCCTCTACGGCGGTCTCCACGCTGGAGAAAGCCGTCATAATCAGTACCGGAATGGCTGGATTCAGGGCTTTAATCTCTTTTAGCGTTGCGATACCGTCCATCTCCGCCATGCGAACATCACACAGCACCAGATCAAATACGCGTTCACGCACCTGTTCCAGCGCCGCTCGCCCGCTATAAGCCAGTGCGACGTCATAACCCCAGCCACGCAGCAGCGCCTGTAAAATAGTGCAGTGGCTGATATCGTCATCCACTACCAGAATATCGATTTTTCCGCGCGTCATCCTTGTTAATCCTGTCGTTTCGCTTTCGTCGGGAGCCAGAGAGTAAAGACCGTACCTTTGCCCTCAATACTTGCCACCTGGATAGTGCCGCCGTGCTGTTCGATAATGTTCTGCACTACCGCCAGTCCCAGACCAGTACCATCAGCTTTGGTCGTATAGTAAGGCGTAAAAATAGCCTCCAGCTGTTCCGGCGCAATCCCCTTCCCGCTATCGGTCACCACGATTTTAACGCGATCGGCGCTGCTTTCACTCGCTTCAACCGTAATCGTGCCCTGACGGCCTATTGCATGAATGGCGTTCAGATAAAGATTCAGCAGAACCTGGGTGAGCCGATCGGGATCGGCCTCAATGGCAGGCAGCGTGGCATTGGCTGCAAATCGTAGCTGGATTTCCCGGCTTGCCGCATCCTGACTCACCAGGTTGAGTGAATGAGTGATGACCTGGTTGAGATCCACGTGTTGTAGCGTCAGATGTGCAGGTTTCACCAGTTCCAGCAGTTCGCTCACCACCCGATTTAAACGGTCCGCCTCTTTCGCCATCACCTGCGCCAGCTCGTGAGACTCACCGCCTGCCGGTGTTCGTTCGGCAAAATATTTTGCTAAACCTTTGATGGATGAAAGTGGGTTACGAATCTCATGTGCAACGCCAGCCGCCAGATGCCCGAGCGCCATCAGTTTTTCTTTGCGCTTCATCGCATCCTGTAGTTCTTTATACGAGCGCTGATAGCGCTGATACCAGAAGTACGTCAGCACGGTTGCCAGCAACACAGCCGCCAGCGCAGACAAAACAATCAGCGTATTTCGCCACTCTCTGGCCTGAGTCGCGGCCAGGTCGCTGGCATCGAAAGCGATAAAAATGGTCTGCGTTGGGGTGATAAGCTGCCCGTCATTGCTGGCGCAACGCGCCATGCCATGGCGTCCGGGCCCATACATCGGCTGGAACTGGCGATAAATTTCCAGAGCCGGCGTTGTTTCCCCCTCCCCCATTGGAATCTCAATTTTCCGCCAGCGTTCTTGTTCCCCGGGGTGTAGCTGCTGCAGGACATCGGGCGAATAAAGTGATTTACCCACCATCGCCGAATTGCTGTGGGTAATAATGACGCCATGCTCATCGACGACGGCAAACCATAACACACCTGGTTGTACGGCCATTTCCTCCAGCAGCGTCTGCTGCTGGGCATGATGCATGCGCATTCCCATACCCACCCGCGTGCCGGACTCCAGGGCGCGAATCAACACACTGCCTTTTTCCAGGAGCGTTTGTCGGGCGGCATCACTTTCCCGACCATAGTCCCGTATGGTCATAATCGAAAACCAGCCGACCAACATCAGGATTGCCGCCAGCAAGAGTCTGCTCAACCACTTTGCCACCGTGTCCTTATAAAGACGCATACGTTCTCCCTTTACCCACCGTTTCCTTTCTTCGTTGCCGGTATACAGCAGAAATCATGCCATTTTTTCTCCCTGAGAACCCTGCCCTCAGACACAAAGTAGCGGGTAAAAATGACCCGCAGGCGAATTCTGGCGAGTCATTTTTACTCGCTTTCCTACCGAGACGGCGAGAACAACCTCCGCAAGGCCTGGATTGCCGCTTTGGCACGGAAGATGCAAAAGGGAATATAAGCTAACCAACAGGAGAACGAACAATGAAACGGAACAACAAACTGGCGCTGATTGCACTCTCTCTTATCACTCTGGGCTCCACCCCGGCGCTGGCGCAACATCATTGGGGATATGGGGATGGTATGCAGCAACGGGGCGGCATACCAATGACCACCGAGCAGCAGGCTACCGCGCAGAAAATTTATGATGATTACTACTCCCAGACCAGCGCGTTACGCCAACAGTTGGTCTCCAAACGTTATGAGTACAACGCCTTGTTAACAGCCAGTTCGCCAGACACGGCAAAAATTAATGCCGTGGCAAAAGAAATGGAGGCTCTGAATCAGTCTCTGGATGAGCAGCGCGTTAAGCGTGATGTCGCGCTGGCGCAGGCAGGCGTGCCACGTGGTGCCGGAATGGGCTACGGCGGATGCGGCGGTGGCGGTAACTATCGCGGTGGCGGTCATATGGGAATGGGACACTGGTAAAGGACTTAATGCCTGATCGCGCTACGCTAATCGGACTACGGATGGATAAGACGCATTTGCGTCGCCATCCGGCGTTAAAATGTTTTCTCTTTCGGCTGCCAGTGACAAAAATCTTCATTGGCGACCAGCAGTAGTTGCGATCCTTCGGGCGCTTCCAGCCATGCCACGCTCACCTCTACGGATGAATGGCGCTGGCGGCGCTCAATATGGTTTATCGCCCACGATTCCAGATCGGGCTTTAGCGTTTCACCTTCACAGGTCGTCACCGTGTTATTCGCATGCCAGCGTCCCTGACGCAATATCACCCGTCCCTGACGCAGCGCATCGCTGGTCTGGCGGATTTGATCGGCGCGATAGCGGTAAAGCGCGATTTGATCGCTGGAAAGCTGTTGTTTTTGCCCGTCGACTTCACGCTGCATGAAACTCAATTCGCCCCGGTCATCGAAGCGTATCCGAACATGTTCCGACGGTTTACTGTATACGTTGAGTTCTATCAGAGAGAGCGAATCACCCTGCCAGCGGTATTCACTGGTGGTGGTATCGCCTTTACGCCACGGACTAAATACCGAGAGCAAGTGAACATCGTCGCTGGAATCTTTACGCCAGATGCGTACCGCCCCCTGATCGCCAACATAGCCGCTGGCCGTGAAGGGAGGAAGCTCAGAATGGCTACCACAGGCTGACAGTAACAGAACACCTGAAAGCCAAAGCGAATGACGCCAGATGGACAAAAGGGGCGAAACCGCCCCTTCGATAAAACTGTTCACTGCCACGCGAATTACTTAACCGCGTCTTTCAGTGCTTTACCAGAAACAAATGCCGGTACGTTAGCTGCGGCGATTTTGATTTCTTTACCGGTCTGCGGGTTGCGGCCAGTGCGCTCAGCACGGTGGTTCACTTTGAAGGTACCGAAACCAACCAGTTGTACAGCATCGCCTTCTTTCAGAGACTCAGTAATAGCAGCCAGAGTGGATTCCAGAGCAGCTTTAGCTTGTGTTTTAGACAGTTCTGCTTTGTCTGCAATTACATCAATCAGTTGAGTCTTGTTCATAAGTTATCCTTACAATGTGTTTATCGCTTGCTAAGCATCGAGTGCGACGGAAATGCCAGAAAAGCACTCTCCTGCATACACGCACCGATAGCCACTTTTTTTCGCCCCCCAAATGTAGACCAGACCGGGGGCGGATGGGAAGCCTTCAGGCACGACAAATCAGGCGTTAAATCACGTTTTATGGTGTCATTGCTGAAAATTTATACCAATATTGCTCTCACCAGCCTCGCGCAGGTCTGCACGAAGCCCTTTTATCAGCTCAATATCGCGTTCTTCACAGTCGGCTAAAAGTCGGAAAATTTCCCACTGAATATCCCATTCTTGCTCAACGGCAGGGTTCTCTTTCAGCTCTTCATCGGTCATTTCGCGACCAGCCTGGGTCATTTCCAGCATCGCAACCGTCGTAATCGATGCCTTGCTGACCTCAATCGCATGCTCCAGCGTTTCACCGCTAAGACGAGAATGCATCAGTTCGCTTAATGCCACGCAGGCATCAATCGCCGGGTAAACGCCGTACAGATCGTAATCATCCGCAGAAGGAATGGCCTCTTCAAACTTTTCCAGCTGGCTGTCGAAATTGATTTTCGCGTCTTTTACCGTCAGCGCTTCCCAAATTAAATCTAAAATTCGGCGGTAAATCTGCCCATCGCCAAATTCAGTTTGCTTGCAGAACATGGCGTAGTTTGGGTACATGCGCTCACAGAGGCAGGCCATAAACGTGACGTGCTGCCAGCTTTCCAGCTTCTCCAGACGCAGGTGAATCGGGTTTTGTAACATGATGAGTTCTCAAATACGGAAATTAGCCGCAGTTTACCCGATATGGGGCGTTTTTGCTGCAAGCCGCGTAAAAGACGGACGTTCTGATGCCACCGCATCCGCCCAGCGGGTCGGTTCCGGCAAACGATAACCGTTCATACAGCGCTGCACCCACGCCAGCGCGTTGTCCATGCCCACGCGGTGACCCGTAGAGATAAACAACGGATTACAGCGCGCTTTGCTGCGCCAGACCCATGCCAGCTGTTCGCCTTTATCCAGCAGCGGCGCGAGCGCACCGGGTTCGGCAGAGAGCGGCTCAAACTTGCCGCACAGACGTTTTTTCGCCACGCCAATGGTCGGGACATCTACCAGCAGACCAAAATGGCTGGCGACCCCCAGGCGACGTGGGTGGGAAATACCATGCCCGTCGACGAACAGCAGATCCGGTTTTTGCGACAGCTGTTGCCAGGCGGCCATCAGCGCGGGGGTTTCACGAAAGGAGAGAAAGCCGGGAATATACGGCATGGTGGTGGCGACCCGCGCCACCGTGTATTCAACCAGTTCCAGAGAGGGATACTTCAGCAGAACCATCGCGGCCCGCGTCACTTCGCCACCCTGCTCAAACCCGACGTCCGCTCCCCCGATCAGATCCGGCGGATCCTTGTCGAGGCGATCCTCGCGGATCACTGAAGAGGCCAGTTCAAGCTGCTGAGCGCGTAGCGACGCGAGATCCATAATGACTCCTTAGCGGTGGTATTGTTCGGACAGGCGATGCACTGCCTCCACAAACACCCCTGCATGTTCCGGCGGTACATCCTGATGGATGCCGTGACCGAGGTTGAAGACGTGGCCTTCACCCTGGCCGAAACCTGCAAGTATAGTCGCTACCTCGTCTTCGATCCGTGCCGGCGGCGCATACAGCATGGATGGGTCCATATTGCCCTGCAGCGCCACTTTATGGCCAACGCGACGACGCGCATCGGCGATATCTGTTGTCCAGTCGAGACCTAACGCATCACAGCCGGTTTCCGCCATCGCTTCCAGCCACTGACCGCCGCCTTTGGTAAACAGCGTCACCGGTACGCGACGGCCTTCGTTTTCACGCAGCAGACCATCAACGATTTTATGCATGTAGTACAACGAGAACTGCTGATAGTCGCGCCCGGTCAGCACGCCACCCCAGGTATCAAAAATCATTACCGATTGCGCGCCCGCTTTAATCTGCGCGTTCAGGTACAGCGTGACACTCTGCGCCAGCTTATCGAGCAGCAGATGCAGCGCTTTAGGGTCGGCATACATCATCTTTTTAATCACGGTGAAGGCTTTACTGCTGCCGCCTTCCACCATGTAGGTCGCCAGCGTCCACGGGCTGCCGGAGAAACCTATCAGCGGCACCTCGCCCTTCAGCTCACGGCGAATGGTGCGCACCGCGTTCATCACGTAGCCCAGCTCGCCTTCCGGGTCCGGAATCGGCAGTTTTTCAACGTCGGCCTTGCTGGTAATCGGTGAGGTGAAGCGCGGGCCTTCCCCGGCCTCAAAGTACAGCCCAAGCCCCATTGCATCCGGAATAGTCAAAATATCCGAGAAGAGGATCGCCGCATCGAGCTTGTAGCGACGCAGCGGCTGCAGCGTCACTTCGCAGGCCAGCTCGGCGTTTTTGCACAGCGCCATAAAATCGCCCGCCTCGGCGCGCGTGGCTTTATATTCCGGTAGATAGCGGCCCGCCTGGCGCATCATCCATACCGGGGTGACATCAACGGGCTGGCGCAGCAGCGCACGCAGATAACGATCGTTCTTCAGTTCGGTCATTTTTTGCAGTTCCTTATTGCGTCAGTCCCACAGTGTATCACCACTCGTTCTTTACTCGTACTCGGCCCGACACATTGCCACCGTATCTTCGATCAAACGACGCGCGACGGTGCCAGGCGGGGGTAAGAGTGGTAAATCGTCGTAGCGATACCAGTTGGCATTGAGTAGCTCTTTCGGGTCGATGACGATGTCGCCGCTGTCGTACTCTGCCATAAACGCCGTCATCAGCGATTGCGGGAACGGCCACGGCTGCGAGGTCACGTAGCGCAGATTTTTCACCTTGATCCCGCTTTCCTCCATGACTTCGCGCGCCACCGCCTGCTCCAGGGTTTCGCCTACTTCGACAAAACCGGCCAGCACGGTATGCACACCGTTACGATGGCGAACATGCTGGGCAAGGAGGATCGAATCATCGCGGCGAATCGCCACGATAATGCAGGGAGCGATTTGCGGGTAATAGCGTTCGCGGCAATGGCTACACAGCATCGCCCATTCGGTTTTGCTCGGGTGCATCGTGTGCCCGCAGTAGCCGCAGAATTTATGCGAGCGGTAGAACTCGGCCAGCTGTACGCCGCGCCCCGCCAACTGAAACAGGCCTACATCCTGGTCGATAACCTGGCGCACCGAACCCATGTCGTGGCGACGCGGCTGCTGCACCAACCAGACCGGATCGCCTTCCCACTCACCTATCTGAAGTGCGCGCTGGCCCGCAAGATCGAAATTTATCGCCTCGCCATAGGGTAATTCCCCAGCAGGCAACCATAATTTTTGTTCGTGGCTCACAATCCACCAGCCGCGATCCCATTTTTCAATTATTCGATCCATATCTCTTGCGCTACCTTTGCTTCACAGGCATGTTATTAACATTATTTTTACAAGATTGACATGAGCAGATTTTAAACTTATCGATACGAGGGTCAACGTATGTTAAACCAGTTAGAACACCTGAAAGAGCGTGTCCATGGGCATCATAAACTGGTCGACCGTTGGCTGAATATTCGTAAGCACCTGCTCGTGGCTTACTACGATCTGGTTGGCCTGAAACCGGGCAAAGAGTCGTTTATGCGCCTCAATGAGAAAGCGCTCGATAATTTTTGCCAGCGTCTGGTCGACTATCTGTCTGCCGGTCACTTCAGTATTTATGAACGCATTATCCATAAAATGGAAGGTGAGAGTCCGCTTTTAAACGCCAGCAAAATCTGGCCGCAGCTGGATGCCAATACCCAACTGATAATGGATTACTATGACTCAACGCTGGAAAACGCCATCGATGAGGATAACGTTCACCAGCTCCAGCAGGCGCTTTCCGATATTGGCGAAGCGCTGGAGGCTCGTTTCCGGCTGGAAGATCAGCTCATCATGCTGGCCTTTAAAACGCTTAGCGAATTCAAACGCCCGGCTTGAGATTTTCCGCATTAACGCGTAGTTTACATTCATTACCTCTAAGATAGAGGTTACTTCTTGTCGGAGTGCTTATTTTCCACAAAAGCATTCGTGATGCGTCAAGGCGGCAAGTCAGTGAATCTCCAGGAGCTTACCTAAGTAAGTGACTGGAGTGAGCGGACGAAGCCAACAAAGAGGCAGCGCGAAGGATGACGTGGAAAAGGCTGAGACCGTTAATTCGGGATCCGCGGAACCTGATCAGGTTAAAACCTGCGAAGGGAACAAGAGTCAATCTACAGCCGTATCGCCTTGGGCGATCGTCTCTCTTGCTTCATCCGTCGTCTGACAAGCCACGTCCTTACTTTTTTGGAATGAGCTATGTCTGCCACTACTAAACCATCACGCCGCGAACAGCGCGCCCAGGCCCAACACTTTATCGATACTCTGGAAGGGACCGCCTTTCCTGAGTCCAGACGCATCTATATCACCGGTTCGCAGCCGGATATCCGCATCCCGATGCGCGAAATTCAACTCAGCCCAACGCTGATTGGCGGCAGTAAAGATAACCCGCAGTTTGAGGCAAACGAAGCCGTACCGGTGTACGACACCTCCGGCCCGTATGGCGATCCTGAGGTGGCGATTAACGTCCAGCAGGGTCTGGCGAAACTGCGCCAACCGTGGATTGACGCACGCAACGATAGCGAAGAATTAGACGACCGTAGCTCGGCTTACACCAAAGAACGTCTGGCCGACGATGGTCTGGACGATCTGCGTTTTACCGGCCTGCTGACGCCGAAACGCGCCAAAGCAGGCAAGCGCGTCACCCAGTTGCATTACGCCCGCCAGGGGATCGTCACTCCCGAAATGGAGTTTATCGCCATCCGTGAAAATATGGGCCGCGAGCGCATTCGCAGTGAAGTGCTGCGCCACCAGCATCCGGGGATGAGCTTCGGCGCACGACTGCCGGAAAACATCACCCCGGAGTTCGTGCGTGATGAAGTGGCTGCCGGCCGCGCGATTATCCCCGCCAACATCAACCACCCGGAATCGGAGCCGATGATCATTGGCCGCAACTTCCTGGTCAAAGTGAATGCCAACATCGGTAACTCGGCGGTCACCTCCTCCATCGAAGAAGAGGTGGAAAAACTGGTCTGGTCGACCCGCTGGGGCGCGGACACGGTAATGGACCTCTCCACCGGCCGCTATATTCATGAAACCCGCGAGTGGATCCTGCGTAACAGCCCGGTACCGATCGGCACCGTGCCGATCTATCAGGCGCTGGAGAAGGTCAACGGGATCGCCGAAGATCTCACCTGGGAAGCGTTCCGCGACACGCTGCTGGAGCAAGCCGAACAAGGCGTCGACTACTTCACCATCCATGCGGGCGTACTGCTGCGCTACGTGCCAATGACCGCCAAACGCCTGACCGGTATTGTCTCGCGCGGCGGTTCAATTATGGCGAAATGGTGTCTCTCCCATCACAAAGAGAACTTCCTGTTCGAACATTTCCGCGAGATTTGCGAAATCTGCGCCGCCTACGACGTTTCCCTGTCGCTGGGCGACGGCCTGCGTCCCGGCTCCATCCAGGACGCCAACGACGAAGCGCAGTTCTCCGAGCTGCATACGCTGGGTGAGCTGACCAAAATCGCCTGGGAATACGACGTGCAGGTGATGATTGAAGGCCCGGGCCACGTGCCGATGCATATGATTCAGCGCAACATGACCGAAGAGCTGGAGAGCTGCCACGAAGCACCGTTCTACACCTTAGGGCCGTTGACGACCGATATCGCGCCGGGCTATGACCACTTCACCTCCGGCATAGGCGCCGCAATGATCGGCTGGTTCGGCTGTGCGATGCTGTGTTACGTGACGCCGAAAGAGCACCTCGGCCTGCCGAACAAAGAAGATGTGAAGCAGGGGCTGATCACCTACAAAATCGCCGCCCACGCCGCGGATTTAGCCAAAGGACATCCGGGCGCGCAGATCCGCGATAACGCCATGTCGAAAGCGCGCTTTGAATTCCGCTGGGAAGATCAGTTTAACCTCGCGCTCGACCCGTTCACCGCCCGCGCTTATCACGATGAAACCCTGCCACAAGAATCCGGCAAGGTCGCCCACTTCTGTTCCATGTGCGGGCCGAAATTCTGCTCGATGAAAATCAGCCAGGAAGTGCGTGATTACGCCGCCGCGCAAACCATTGAAGTCGGCATGGCGGATATGTCGGAGAACTTCCGCGCCAAAGGCGGCGAAATTTATCTCAAACGGGAGGAAGCCTGATGTATCAGCCTGATTTCCCAACCGTCCCGTTCCGCCTCGGTCTTTACCCGGTGGTAGACAGCGTTGAATGGATTGAACGTCTGCTGGAGGCGGGCGTGCGCACCATTCAGTTGCGTATCAAAGATAAACGCGATGAAGAGGTGGAAGCCGACGTTATCGCCGCCATCGCACTGGGGCGTCGTTATGACGCCCGCCTGTTTATTAACGACTACTGGCGGCTGGCGATTAAGCACAACGCCTACGGCGTGCATCTGGGCCAGGAAGACCTCGAAACCACCGACCTGAATGCCATTCAGGCGGCGGGCTTACGCCTGGGTGTATCCACTCACGATGATATGGAGATTAACGTCGCACTCGCCGCTAAGCCTTCTTATATCGCACTCGGCCACGTCTTCCCGACGCAAACCAAGCAGATGCCTTCCGCCCCGCAGGGGCTGGCGCAGTTGGCCAGTCATATTGCGCGTCTGGCGGATTACCCGACCGTCGCGATCGGCGGCATCAGCCTTGAACGCGCCCCGTCGGTGCTGGCGACCGGCGTCGGCAGCGTGGCTGTGGTTAGCGCCATTACTCAGGCCTCCGACTGGCGCGCCGCTACCGCGCAGTTACTGGAAATTGCGGGAGTTGGCGATGAATGACCGCGATTTTATGCGCTACAGCCGACAAATCCTGCTCGGCGATATCGCCATTGATGGCCAGCAAAAGCTGCTCGCAAGTCATGTACTGATCGTGGGTTTAGGCGGGTTAGGTTCGCCTGCCGCGCTGTATCTGGCGGGAGCAGGCATTGGCAAACTGACGCTGGTAGACGATGACGACATTCATCTGAGCAATTTGCAGCGCCAGATCCTGTTTACCACCGATGATATCGCGCGTTCAAAATCTCAGGTTGCCCGGCAGCGCCTGACGCGGATCAACCCGGATATCGAACTGGTATCACTCCAGCAGCGACTTAAAGGCGATGCGCTCCGGCATACGGTCGCGCGAGCCGATGTAGTGCTCGACTGTACCGATAACATGGCCACGCGCCAGGAAATCAACGCCGCGTGCGTAGCGCTCAATATCCCACTCATCACCGCCAGCGCTGTCGGCTTTGGCGGTCAGTTGATGGTGCTCACGCCGCCGTGGGAACAAGGGTGTTACCGCTGCCTGTGGCCGGATGATGTAGAGCCGGAACGCAACTGCCGCACCGCTGGCGTGCTCGGCCCGGTGGTTGGCGTGATGGGTACCTTGCAGGCGCTGGAGGCGATTAAATTACTTAGTGGTATTGAGACGCCGGGCGGGGAGCTACGTCTGTTTGACGGCAAAACCAGCCAGTGGCGCAGCCTCGCGCTGCGTCGCGCCAGCGGCTGTCCGGTATGCGGAGGGCAGCATGCAAATTCAATTCAATGATGAGCCGATGCAGTGCGCCGCAGGGCAAACCGTCAGCGGGCTGCTTATCCAGCTCAACCAGCTCAAACCGGGCGCAGCGTTGGCGCTCAATCAGCAGATCCTGCCGCGCGAGCAGTGGGAACAGCAAATCGTGCAGGAAGGCGACCAGATCCTGCTTTTTCAGGTTATTGCAGGGGGTTGAGATGTTACGTATTGCCGACAAAACGTTTGATTCACATCTGTTCACCGGTACCGGGAAGTTTGCCTCTTCGCAGCTGATGGTCGAGGCGATTCGCGCTTCCGGCAGCCAGTTGGTGACGCTGGCGATGAAGCGCGTGGACCTGCGCCAGCACAACGATGCGATTCTGGCGCCGCTAATAGAAGCGGGCGTCACGCTGCTGCCCAATACCTCTGGGGCGAAAACCGCCGAAGAGGCGATCTTCGCCGCCCAACTGGCGCGTGAAGCGCTGGGCACCCACTGGCTGAAATTAGAAATCCACCCGGACGCCCGTTGGCTGCTGCCGGATCCAATCGAAACGCTAAAAGCCGCCGAGACGCTGGTGAAGCAGGGTTTTGTCGTGCTGCCCTACTGCGGTGCGGATCCGGTTTTGTGCAAGCGGCTGGAAGAGGTCGGCTGCGCGGCGGTGATGCCGCTCGGCGCGCCTATCGGCTCTAACCAGGGGCTGGAAACCAAAGCCATGCTGGAGATCATTATCCAGCAGGCCACCGTGCCGGTGGTGGTCGACGCCGGGATCGGCGTGCCCAGCCACGCGGCGCAGGCGCTGGAAATGGGCGCTAATGCGGTGCTGGTCAACACGGCGATTGCCGTGGCGGACGATCCAGTGATGATGGCAACCGCCTTTCGTCTGGCGGTGGAAGCCGGATTACTGGCGCGGCAGGCTGTGCCAGGATGCAAAAGTTCGCAGGCCAGCGCCACCAGCCCGCTCACCGGCTTTCTGGAGGCGTTAGCATGAAAACCTTCACCGACCGCTGGCGGCAACTGGAGTGGGACGACATTCGCCTGCGCATCAACGGTAAAACCGCCGCTGACGTGGAACGCGCGCTTAACGCTCCACAGCTAAGTCGTGACGACCTGATGGCACTGCTCTCCCCCGCCGCCGCCGATTACCTTGAACCGCTGGCGCAACGGGCGCAAAGGCTGACTCGCCAGCGCTTCGGCAACACCGTCAGTTTTTACGTGCCGCTTTATCTCTCAAACCTCTGCGCCAATGACTGCACCTACTGCGGTTTTTCTATGAGCAACCGCATCAAACGTAAGACGCTGGACGAGGCAGAAATCACCCGCGAGTGCGCCGCCATCCGCGAGTTGGGTTTTGAACACCTGCTGCTGGTCACCGGTGAACACCAGAGCAAAGTGGGCATGGACTACTTTCGCCGCCATTTACCTGACATTCGCCGTCAGTTCGCCTCGTTACAGATGGAAGTGCAGCCGCTGGCAACCGAGGAGTATGCCGAGCTGAAGAGGCTGGGGCTGGACGGGGTGATGGTGTATCAGGAGAGCTATCATGAAGCGACTTATGCCCATCATCATTTAAAGGGGAAAAAGCAGGATTTCTTCTGGCGGCTGGAAACACCGGACAGGCTTGGCCGCGCTGGAATCGATAAAATCGGTCTTGGCGCGCTGATTGGTTTGTCTGACAGCTGGCGGGTGGATTGTTATATGGTCGCCGAACATCTGCTGTGGATGCAGCAGCATTACTGGCAGAGCCGCTACTCCATCTCCTTTCCTCGTCTGCGCCCATGCACCGGGGGCGTTGAACCCGCATCGATCATGGACGAGCGACAGTTGCTCCAGACCATTTGCGCGTTTCGTTTACTGACGCCAGAAATTGAGCTGTCGCTCTCCACCCGCGAATCACCCTGGTTTCGTGACCATGTGATCCCGCTGGCGATCAACAATGTCAGCGCCTTCTCAAAAACCCAGCCTGGCGGTTATGCCGATAACCATCCAGAGCTGGAACAGTTCGCCCCGCACGACAATCGTCGCCCGGAAGCCGTTGCTGAAGCACTCATGGCGCGGGGATTACAGCCCGTGTGGAAAGACTGGGACAGCTATCTGGGGCGCACTACGCAGATGCAGTAAGCCCGGAGCGATCGCATTAAACAAAAGCCCCGACTAGTGCAGTCAGGGCTTTAAGTTACTACAAACTTCAGATTTAACATTAATAAACTTAACGATTTAGTACTGCTGATGGTACTACTTTAAAATGTACAGGTTTACCACAGATAATATTGGATTTTGATACTAACTAAAACTTTCCTCTATTTACCGTTAAACACATTGCACCGGCTTGATAATAAAACTCAAGGCTGGTGACCTAAACAAGTACACTTCCCCTCGCGACATATACTCTTTGATGCGTTGCCTTATTTCCCTTGCGATAACCATAAAAACAGAAATCACAAACACTTACTATTAAATCATGGCGTTACATCGTCGCGTTTTACTAACTTTTTGCGATTAAATAAATCAAC
This sequence comes from Citrobacter sp. Cc139, assembly GCF_030334645.1. Taxonomy (NCBI): domain Bacteria; kingdom Pseudomonadati; phylum Pseudomonadota; class Gammaproteobacteria; order Enterobacterales; family Enterobacteriaceae; genus Citrobacter; species Citrobacter sp. Cc139. The sequence goes on along the minus strand of NZ_JAOWDM010000067.1, from coordinate 14,585 downwards.
TACGTGGCCTGAAAGCATTGTCGAAGTGAAAAAATAGCGTTTTCAGCATCGACTACCCCAAACAAAAAATACTTCGTGGCCTTTATCGCAACCCCCAATAAAGCTTTACTAACACTTACTACGTTAACAGCAAACGACTATTTCCCCTGCTGTTAAGCATTAACATACGGGTTTAAAAAACGCTGTCAATACTGTTTTTTATAACATGTTTTTATTGCCAGTAATTATATATTCCCGCATGTGATAAGCGAGCCAAAGTGCCGCCAACCTCGGTGCAGATCGTTGAGTTTTGCTTCTTTTTGTAACCGGTTTCAGAAAAAGTGGTTTTCTTTGTGATGCCTTGCACACAATCGTTGCAAAGCAGTTGTTGCTACAGCTGGCTCGCGATAATTATCAACCCACACATGTTGAGCGAGACTGCTTATGAAAAACATCGTTTTATGCTGCGCCGCCGGAATGTCCACCAGCATGCTGGTACAAAGGATGAAAGATGCCGCCCAGAAAAAAGGTGTCGACGTCACGATCAAAGCTGTCCCGGTGGCTGAGTTTGAAGAGAATATCGCCACTGCAGATATCGTGTTGCTTGGTCCACAGGTTAAATATGAGCAGGCCAAGCTGCAGGCGCTCGCCGACCCGCTAGGCAAAAAAGTCGCCGTTATCGATATGATGGATTACGGCATGATGAAAGGTGATGCCGTACTGGAAAAAGCGCTGAAACTACTGGAGTGATGACATGGAAGAGTTAGAAACGATCATCATGGAATTATTGGTCAACGCCGGAGCCGCCCGCAGTCAGGCCCTGACAGCGCTACAACTGGCGCGTAAAGGTGACTTTACTGGTGCGGAACAAGCAATGGTGGAATCACGCGAGTACGTCAAACAGGCACATAAAATCCAGACCCAGCTAATCGGCATTGACGAAGGTACCGGCAAGCTACCGGTTAATCTCATCACAGTCCATTCACAGGATCACCTGATGAACGCGATGGTGATTCAGGATTTGGCGGGCGACATGATTGAGCTTTATCGGCGGTTGCCGCCGGTAAATTAATAACACTGCCGGATGGCGGCTTCGTAACCTCACAGGTCGTATAAGAGCAGCGCCATCAGGCATAACATAGACATAAAAAAACCCGCCGAAGCGGGTTTTTTATTATGGTCAGCAACGATTAATCGTTGTCAGAACCGCCCAGGCCTGCGTTCAGCAGTTCTGCCAGGCTGGCAGACGCATCTTCAGCAGTCACCTGCGGAGCAGCTGGCAGTTCGCCCGCTGCGCGACGGCGCATACGATCCTGGTGGTACGCGTAACCGGTACCGGCCGGGATCAGACGACCCACGATGACGTTCTCTTTCAGACCGCGCAGTTCGTCGCGTTTGCCCGCAACGGCTGCTTCGGTCAGCACGCGAGTGGTCTCCTGGAACGATGCCGCGGAGATGAACGACTCAGTTGCCAGAGACGCTTTGGTGATACCCAGCAGATCGCGGGAGAAGGTTGCGCCCACTTTGCCGTTCGCTTCCAGCTCGCGGTTAGCGATCTTGACGCGGGAGTATTCAACCTGCTCGCCTTCCAGGAAGTCGGAGCTACCAGCGCTTTCGATGGTGGCTTTACGCAGCATCTGACGAACGATAACTTCGATGTGTTTATCGTTAATCTTAACACCCTGCAGACGGTATACGTCCTGAACTTCGTTAACGATGTAACGAGTTACAGCATGCACACCACGCAGACGCAGGATGTCGTGCGGCGCTTCCGGACCGTCGGAAACCACGTCACCACGTTCTACACGTTCACCTTCGAACACGTTGAGCTGACGCCATTTCGGAATCATCTCTTCGTAAGGTTCGCTACCGTCTACCGGGGTGATAACCAGGCGACGTTTCCCTTTGGTTTCTTTACCGAAGGAAATGATGCCGCTGATTTCAGCCAGGATTGCCGGCTCTTTCGGACGACGTGCTTCGAACAGGTCCGCAACGCGCGGCAGACCACCGGTGATGTCCTTGGTACCGCCGGATTCCTGCGGAACACGGGCCAGGGTGTCACCAGAGCTGATCTGTACGCCATCTTCCAGCTGAACAATCGCTTTACCTGGCAGGAAGTACTGAGCAGGCATATCGGTGCCTGGGATCAGAACGTCGTTGCCCTGAGCATCAACAATTTTCAGTGCCGGACGCAGGTCTTTACCACCCGACGTACGCTCTGCAGAATCCAGAACGACCAGAGAAGACAGACCGGTCAGCTCGTCGGTCTGACGAGTAATGGTCTGGCCGTCGATCATGTCAGTGAAGCGGACGAAACCACTCACTTCGGTGATAACCGGCATGGTGTGCGGATCCCAGTTCGCTACGGTTTCGCCGCCAGCAACCTGTTCGCCATCACCTTTCGCCATAACGGAGCCGTAAGGCACTTTATAGCTTTCTTTGGTACGACCGAATTCGTCGATCAGTTTCAGTTCGGTGTTACGTGAGGTGATAACCAGTTTACCGCTGGAGTTAACAACCGACTTCGCATTGCTCAGACGGATGCTACCTTTGTTTTTCACCTGGATGCTGGATTCAGCAGCCGCACGAGATGCCGCACCACCGATGTGGAACGTACGCATCGTCAGCTGTGTACCCGGTTCACCGATGGACTGTGCCGCGATAACGCCGATTGCTTCACCTTTGTTGATGATGTGGCCACGCGCCAGGTCACGACCATAGCAGTGCGCACATACACCAAAGTCGGTGTCACAGGATACAACGGAACGGACTTTCACGGAGTCAACGGAGTTCTCTTCCAGCAGGTCACACCACTGTTCGTGCAGCAGCGTGTTACGTGGAACCAGAATATCCGCCGTACCCGGCTTCAGAACGTCTTCAGCAGTCACACGACCCAGAACGCGATCGCGCAGCGGCTCTTTAACGTCACCACCCTCGATAACCGGGGTCATGGTGATGCCTTCCAGCGTGCCGCAATCGTCCTCAGTAACAACCAGGTCCTGCGCAACGTCAACCAGACGACGCGTCAGATAACCGGAGTTCGCTGTTTTCAGTGCGGTATCCGCCAGACCTTTACGCGCACCGTGAGTAGAGATGAAGTACTGAAGTACGTTCAGACCTTCACGGAAGTTCGCGGTGATTGGCGTTTCGATGATGGAGCCATCTGGCTTCGCCATCAGACCACGCATACCAGCCAGCTGACGAATCTGTGCTGCTGAACCACGTGCACCGGAGTCGGCCATCATGTAAATGCTGTTGAAGGAAACCTGCTGCTCTTCTACGCCGTCACGGTTAATAACGGTTTCAGTCTGCAGGTTATCCATCATCGCTTTGGATACACGATCGTTCGCCGCAGCCCAGATATCGATAACTTTGTTATAGCGTTCGCCTGCGGTTACCAGACCAGACTGGAACTGCTCCTGGATCTCAGCAACTTCAGCTTCCGCTTCAGAGATGATCTCGTGTTTCTTCTCCGGGATGACCATGTCATCAATACCAACAGATGCACCTGAACGCGCTGCATAAGCAAAGCCGGTGTACATTGTCTGGTCAGCGAAGATAACGGTCGGCTTCAGGCCCAGAATGCGGTAACAGGTGTTCAGCATTTTGGAAATGGCTTTCTTACCCAGCGCCTGGTTGACGATGGAGAAAGGCAGACCTTTCGGTACGATCATCCACAGAATGGCGCGACCAATGGTCGTGTCTTTCAGACTGGTGTGCGCAACGAATTCGCCGTTTTCATCTTTTTCATATTCAGTGATACGCACTTTAACGCGCGCATGCAGAGAGGCCAGGCCAGCGCGATAGATACGCTCAGCTTCTTTCGGGCCAGTCAGCACCATGCCTTCGCCTTTGGCGTTAACACAGTCACGGGTCATGTAGTACAGACCCAATACAACGTCCTGAGACGGAACGATGATAGGTTCGCCGTTCGCCGGAGACAGGATGTTGTTGGTAGACATCATCAGCGCACGCGCTTCGAGCTGGGCTTCCAGCGTCAGCGGTACGTGAACAGCCATCTGGTCACCATCGAAGTCGGCGTTATATGCCGCACAAACCAGCGGGTGCAGCTGGATAGCTTTACCTTCGATCAGTACCGGCTCAAATGCCTGGATACCCAGACGGTGCAGGGTTGGTGCACGGTTCAACAGTACCGGGTGTTCGCGGATAACTTCGTCCAGGATATCCCAAACGACAGCTTCTTCACGCTCAACCATTTTCTTAGCGGCTTTGATGGTGGTGGCGAGGCCACGAAGTTCCAGCTTGCCGTAGATGAACGGTTTGAACAGTTCCAGTGCCATTTTCTTCGGCAGACCGCACTGATGCAGACGTAGGTATGGACCTACGGTGATTACAGAACGACCGGAGTAGTCAACACGCTTACCGAGCAGGTTCTGACGGAAACGACCCTGTTTACCTTTGATCATATCGGCCAAAGATTTCAGAGGACGCTTGTTAGAACCGGTGATCGCACGACCACGACGACCGTTATCCAGCAGGGCGTCAACCGCTTCCTGCAGCATACGTTTTTCGTTGCGTACGATGATGTCCGGCGCAGCCAGATCCAACAGACGCTTCAGACGGTTGTTACGGTTGATCACACGACGATACAGATCGTTCAGATCTGACGTTGCGAAACGACCGCCATCAAGCGGAACCAGCGGACGCAGATCTGGCGGCAGAACCGGCAGAACGGTCAGGATCATCCACTCTGGCTTGTTGCCAGACTGTACGAAGGCTTCCAGCAGTTTGATACGCTTGGTCAGCTTTTTACGCTTGGTTTCGGAGTTGGTTTCGTTCAGCTCTTCGCGCAGAGTTTCACACTCTTGCTCCAGATCCATGCTCTTCAGCAGGGCCTGGATAGCTTCCGCACCCATCTTCGCGTCGAATTCGTCACCGAACTCTTCCAGCGCGTCCAGATACTGCTCTTCAGTCAGGATCTGTTGACGTTCCAGGTTGGTCATACCGCCTTCGATAACGACATAAGATTCGAAGTACAGTACGCGTTCGATATCGCGCAGCGGCATATCGAGCAGCAGACCGATACGGGACGGCAGCGATTTCAGGAACCAGATATGCGCGGTCGGAGACGCCAGCTCGATGTGGCCCATACGCTCACGGCGTACTTTGGTCTGGGTCACTTCAACGCCGCACTTCTCACAGATCACACCACGATGTTTCAGGCGCTTGTACTTACCGCACAGGCACTCGTAGTCTTTTACCGGCCCAAAGATACGGGCGCAGAAAAGGCCGTCACGCTCAGGTTTGAACGTACGGTAGTTGATGGTTTCCGGCTTCTTAACTTCACCGAAAGACCATGAACGGATCATGTCTGGCGAGGCCAGAGCAATTTTGATCGCATCAAACTCTTCGGTTTTAGTCTGCGCTTTCAGAAACTTTAATAAATCTTTCACGGATTTGCTCCCGTCGGAGTTAGCACAATCTGGCGCTGGCTGTTACGCCAGCACCAGTGACCTGTTTGATCGAGAGTTACTCGTCTTCCAGCTCGATGTTGATACCCAGCGAACGAATCTCTTTCAACAGTACGTTGAAGGATTCCGGCATGCCTGGTTCCATCTGATGGTTGCCGTCCACGATGTTTTTATACATCTTAGTACGACCGTTCACGTCATCAGACTTAACGGTGAGCATTTCCTGCAGGGTGTATGCCGCGCCATATGCTTCCAGCGCCCACACTTCCATCTCCCCGAAGCGCTGACCACCGAACTGAGCCTTACCACCCAGCGGCTGCTGAGTAACCAGGCTGTAAGAACCGGTAGAACGCGCGTGCATCTTGTCATCAACCAGGTGGTTCAGTTTCAGCATATACATGTAGCCAACGGTAACCTGGCGCTCGAACTGCTCACCGGTACGACCGTCGAACAGGGTAATCTGACCGGAAGTCGGCAGGCCACCCAGCTGTAACAGTTCCTTGATTTCAGACTCTTTCGCACCGTCGAAGACCGGCGTTGCGATCGGCATACCTTTTTTCAGGTTTTCAGCCAGACGCAGAACTTCTTCATCGCTGAAGGTATTCAGGTCAACTTTCTGACGAACATCTGAGCCCAGATCGTAAGCACGCTGGATGAACTCGCGCAGTTTGGCGACTTCCTGCTGCTGTTTCAGCATGGCGTTGATCTTATCGCCGATACCTTTCGCAGCCATACCCAGGTGGGTTTCAAGGATCTGACCGATGTTCATACGCGATGGTACGCCCAGCGGGTTCAGTACGATATCTACCGGCGTACCGTTAGCATCGTGTGGCATATCTTCGATCGGGTTGATCTTAGAGATTACACCCTTGTTACCGTGACGACCTGCCATCTTATCACCAGGCTGGATCCGACGTTTAACCGCCAGATAAACCTTAACAATCTTCAGCACGCCCGGTGCCAGATCGTCGCCCTGAGTAATTTTACGGCGTTTCGCTTCGAGTTTTTTCTCGAATTCGTGTTTCAGTTCGTCGTACTGCTCAGCCAGCTGTTCCAGCTGATTCTGTTTCTCTTCGTCGGTCAGACCGAGTTCTAACCAGCGGTCACGCGGCAGTTTGTCGAGCTTCTCAGCTTCAACACCACCGGAAACCAGCACAGCGTAGATACGGCTGAACAGACCCGCTTCGAGGATCTGCAGTTCTTCAGACAGGTCTTTCTTAGCCTGCTTCAGCTGCATCTCTTCGATTTCCAGCGCACGTTTGTCTTTTTCTACGCCATCGCGAGTAAAGACCTGAACGTCGATAATCGTACCGGAAACACCGTTTGGCACGCGCAGAGAAGAGTCTTTAACGTCAGACGCTTTCTCACCGAAGATCGCACGCAGCAGTTTCTCTTCCGGCGTCAGCTGGGTTTCACCTTTCGGCGTTACCTTACCAACCAGAATATCGCCACCGGTCACTTCCGCACCGATATAAACGATACCGGATTCATCCAGTTTAGAGAGCGCAGCTTCACCCACGTTCGGGATGTCAGCGGTGATCTCTTCCGGCCCCAGCTTGGTGTCACGGGACACACATGCCAGTTCCTGAATGTGGATGGTGGTGAAACGGTCTTCCTGGACAACACGCTCAGATACGAGGATGGAGTCTTCGAAGTTGTAACCATTCCATGGCATGAATGCCACGCGCATGTTCTGACCCAGCGCCAGTTCACCAAGGTCGGTGGACGGACCGTCTGCCAGCACATCACCACGTTCAACCGGCTCGCCCAGAGATACGCAAGGCATCTGGTTGATACAGGTGTTCTGGTTAGAACGGGTGTATTTAGTCAGGTTATAAATGTCGATACCTGCTTCGCCCGGGTACATCTCGTCTTCGTTAACTTTGATAACGATACGGGAAGCATCCACGTACTGAACAGTACCGCCACGTTTAGCAACTGCAGTAACACCGGAGTCAACGGCAACAGCACGTTCCATACCGGTACCAACCAGCGGCTTATCAGCACGCAGAGTCGGAACCGCCTGACGTTGCATGTTCGCACCCATCAATGCACGGTTGGCGTCATCGTGTTCCAGGAACGGGATCAGGGACGCACCGACGGATACCACCTGCTGGGTGGATACGTCCATGTAGTCAACCTGGTCACGGCTGAACAAGCTGGATTCGCCTTTGCTACGGCAGGTAACCAGATCTTCTACAAAGTGGCCTTCGTCATCCAGGTTGGAGTTCGCCTGAGCGATAACGTAGTTACCTTCTTCGATAGCAGACAGGTAGTGAATTTCATCGGTTACAACACCGTCGGTCACTTTACGGTACGGAGTCTCAAGGAAGCCGTATTCGTTAGTCTGTGCATACACGGACAGGGAGTTGATCAGACCGATGTTCGGACCTTCAGGCGTTTCGATTGGACATACGCGACCATAGTGAGTCGGGTGTACGTCTCGAACTTCGAAGCCTGCGCGTTCACGGGTCAAACCGCCTGGGCCGAGTGCGGAGATACGACGTTTGTGTGTAATCTCAGACAGCGGGTTGTTCTGGTCCATAAACTGAGACAGCTGGCTGGAACCAAAGAACTCTTTCACTGCTGCAGAAATCGGCTTGGCGTTGATCATATCCTGAGGCATCAGGGTATCCAGATCGCCCAGAGACAGACGCTCTTTCACCGCACGCTCAACACGCACCAGGCCAACGCGGAATTGGTTTTCCGCCATTTCGCCTACGGAACGGATACGACGGTTGCCAAGGTGGTCGATATCATCGACTTCGCCTTTACCGTTACGGATATCGATGAGCTTCTTCATCACTTCAATGATGTCGTCTTTGCTCAGGATACCGGACCCTTCGATTTCGTCGCGCAGCAGAGAACGGTTGAACTTCATACGACCAACCGCAGACAGATCATAGCGGTCTTCGGAGAAGAACAGGTTCTCGAACAGGCTTTCCGCAGCTTCACGAGTCGGCGGCTCACCAGGGCGCATCATGCGGTAGATTTCTACCAGCGCGCTCAGACGATCGTTGGTTGGGTCGACGCGTACAGTTTCAGAAATGTACGGACCGTGGTCCAGATCGTTAGTGAACAGCGTTTCGATACGCTTGTGACCAGACTGGCTCAGCTTAGCCAGCAGATCCAGGCTCAGCTCCATGTTAGCTGCGCAGATCAGCTCGCCAGTAGATTCGTCAACGTAGTCTTTAGCCGCAACCTTACCAGCAATGTATTCAACCGGAACTTCGATATGCTTGATATCGTCTTTTTCCAGCTGGCGAATATGGCGCGCAGTGATGCGACGGCCTTTTTCGACGTAGACTTTGCCGTTAGCTTCGATGTCAAAGGAGGCGGTTTCACCACGCAGGCGTTCCGGCACCAGTTCCATCTGCAACTTGTTGTCGCGAATTTCGAAAACAACTTTTTCAAAGAACAGGTCAAGGATCTGCTCAGTGGTGTAGTTCAGCGCACGCAGAATGATGGTCGCAGGCAGTTTACGGCGACGGTCAATACGTACGAACAGGTTGTCCTTCGGATCGAATTCGAAGTCCAGCCAGGAACCACGGTAAGGAATGATACGCGCGTTATACAGCACTTTACCCGAAGAGTGGGTTTTACCTTTGTCGGAGTCAAAGAAGACGCCAGGACTACGGTGCAGCTGAGAAACGATAACACGCTCAGTACCGTTGATAACAAAGGTACCGTTGTCGGTCATGAGCGGAATTTCGCCCATGTAGACTTCTTGTTCTTTAATGTCTTTTACGGTGCCTTCCGGCGCTTCGCGCTCGTAGATCACCAGACGCAGTTTTACGCGCAGCGGTGCGGAATAGGTCACGCCACGGATCTGACATTCCTGAACGTCAAACACCGGTTCGCCAAGACGGTAGCTGACGTATTGCAGCTCGGAATTACCGCTGTAGCTCTGAATCGGGAAAACGGAACGGAAAGCTGCTTCCAGACCATACTGCCCTTCAGGATCTTGCTCGATGAACTTCTGAAACGAGTCAAGCTGGATAGAAAGGAGATAAGGTATGTCCAACACTTGCGGACGTTTACCAAAATCCTTACGAATACGTTTTTTCTCGGTATAGGAGTAAACCATTAGGGTTCCTCAGCTCGCTGACAAGTCGACCCATCTGTCCATTGAGCGGACAGTTTGTGCAACACTATTTTGTTGACCGGAAAATCGAATACTTTCCGCAATGCCTGTTGCTATCACGCTTAAACCATTTCATTGCGATTTACACAGAACTGACGCTCTGTCGCAGTATATTAAGACGTCGATAGAAACAAGCATTGAAAGGCACAGCAGTAGTCAAACAGTGTGAAACGCTACTGGCGCCTTACAGCGCAAAAAGGCTGGTGACTAAAAAGTCACCAGCCATCAGCCTAATTTCTTAGGCTGCAACCAGAAAAGTTGGCTTATTTAACTTCAACTTCAGCGCCAGCTTCTTCCAGAGATTTTTTCAGTGCTTCTGCGTCGTCTTTGCTCACGCCTTCTTTCAGCGCAGCCGGTGCAGATTCTACCAGGTCTTTAGCTTCTTTCAGACCCAGGCCAGTTGCGCCACGTACTGCTTTGATAACAGCAACTTTGTTAGCGCCAGCAGCTTTCAGAATTACGTCGAATTCAGTTTTTTCTTCAGCAGCTTCAGCCGGGCCAGCAGCTACAGCTACAGCAGCAGCAGCGGAAACACCGAATTTTTCTTCCATTGCAGAAATCAGTTCTACAACGTCCATTACGGACATAGCGGATACTGCTTCAATGATTTGATCTTTAGTGATAGACATTTAAATTGTTCCTGAAAATCAGAATAAGTTTATACGTAAGCAGATGCTTGAGAAAGGTAACTGCAATTAAGCAGCTTCTTTCGCATCGCGTACAGCAGCCAGAGTACGAACCAGTTTGCCAGCCGAAGCTTCTTTCATGGTTGCCATCAGGCGTGCAATTGCTTCTTCGTAGGTCGGCAGAGTTGCCAGGCGGTCGATATTCGATGCCGTAATCAACTCACCTTCAAAGGCTGCGGCTTTGACCTCAAATTTTGCATTCGCTTTCGCGAACTCTTTGAACAGACGAGCAGCGGCGCCCGGGTGTTCCATAGAGTATGCAATCAGGGTCGGACCAACAAACGTGTCTTTCAGGCACTCGAACTGAGTACCTTCAACGACGCGGCGCAGCAGGGTGTTACGAACAACACGCATGTATACGCCAGCTTCACGACCTGCTTTACGCAGTTCAGTCATTTTATCTACAGTTACGCCACGGGAATCCGCAACTACTGCAGACAGCGCGCCTTTGGCTACTTCGCTGACTTCAGCAACAATCGCTTGTTTGTCTTGAAGATTTAAAGCCATTAGCTTTGCTCCTGGATGTTTGCCGGAACTCATGTTCCGGAACTCACTTCACTCCCCCCAACGGAGAGAGCGTCTAAATACGGTGAGCAGAAACAAGCCAGAGTATCAGAAATAATCTTAGCGTTCTGTCACCGTCTACGCAGGGCATTAAGTTTCTTGCAAAACACCTGCGGTCTTCGACGGAGGCCTGGATAGGCCAGGCTCCAACGAACAAATCTGTTGTCTATCGGCCGAAGCTAATAGAATCGTGGGCGAAGATTGTAGACAAATTCGCCGCCCACGTAAAGCTAATCTTAGACGTTCGCAGACGCGCTCAGACCAGCCTGATCAACGGCAACACCAGCACCCATGGTGGTGGAGATGCTAACTTTCTTGATGTACACGCCTTTTGCCTGAGTCGGTTTTGCTTTTTTCAGCGCAACCAGCAGAGCTTCCAGGTTTTCTTTCAGTTTGTCAGCGTCAAAATCCACTTTACCGATGGTGGTGTGGATGATGCCGTTTTTGTCGTTACGGTAACGAACCTGGCCAGCTTTAGCGTTCTTAACCGCTTCAGCAACGTTCGGAGTTACGGTACCAACTTTCGGGTTTGGCATCAGGCCGCGCGGACCCAGAACCTGACCCAACTGGCCAACAACGCGCATTGCATCCGGAGAAGCAATAACAACGTCAAAGTTCATTTCGCCTTTCTTGATCTGGTCAGCCAGATCTTCCATACCTACCAGTTCAGCGCCTGCAGCTTTAGCAGCTTCAGCGTTTGCGCCCTGGGTAAATACGGCTACGCGAACAGAACGGCCAGTACCGTGCGGCAGTACAGTTGCACCACGTACGTTCTGGTCAGATTTACGAGCGTCGATGCCGAGGTTAACGGCAACGTCCACGCTTTCTACGAATTTAGCAGTGGCCAGCTCTTTCAGCAGAGCAATAGCTTCGTTGATGTCGTACTGTTTAGTTGCATCAACTTTGTCACGGATCACGCGCATACGCTTGGTCAGTTTAGCCATTTCTTAGTCCTCCACTACCAGGCCCATGGAACGTGCAGTACCTTCAATGGAGCGAGTCATCGCTTCAATGTCGGAACCAGTCATGTCGGCAGCTTTGGTCTGCGCGATTTCCTGCAGCTGAGCGCGGGAAATTTTACCCACTTTGTCTTTGTTCGGCTTGCCGGAACCAGACTTGATACCAGCCGCTTTCTTCAGCAGTACTGCTGCCGGAGGCGTTTTGGTAACGAAAGTGAAAGAACGGTCAGCGTAAACGGTGATAACAACCGGGATCGGCAGACCTTTTTCAATGGAATCAGTTTTTGCGTTGAACGCTTTGCAGAATTCCATGATGTTCACGCCTTGTTGACCCAGTGCTGGACCTACCGGCGGACTCGGGTTAGCCATACCAGCTGCAACCTGCAGCTTGACATAGGCTTGGACTTTCTTAGCCATTCTAAATTCCTCTAGTTGGGTTATAGCGCCTCAAAGAGGCTCCCCGTGTTTTTAAATTCGTTTTACGGACAGAGCCCATAAAAACAAAAGGCGCGAAATTGTATTCCAATCTCGCGCCTTGTGCAACGATTAAATCGCCGCTTTTTTGATCGACGTGTTAGGCTTTCTCAACCTGGGCGAAGTCCAGTTCAACCGGAGTCGCACGACCGAAGATAGATACAGAAACTTTCAGACGAGACTTCTCGTAGTCCACTTCTTCAACTACGCCGTTAAAGTCAGCAAACGGACCATCGCTAACGCGGACCATTTCGCCCGGCTCAAACATCGTTTTCGGACGCGGCTTATCACCAACCTGCTGCAGACGGTTCATGATCGCATCAACTTCTTTGTCGCTGATTGGCGCCGGACGGTCAGAAGTACCGCCGATAAAGCCCATCACACGCGGAACGCTGCGCACCAGGTGCCAGCTCGCATCATTCATGACCATCTGGACCAGTACATAGCCCGGGAAGAATTTACGTTCGCTCTTGCGACGCTGGCCACCACGGATCTCGACCACTTCTTCTGTCGGCACCATGACTTCGCCAAACAGCTCTTCCATATTTTGTAACTTGATATATTCGCGCAGCGACGTGGCAACGCGGCCTTCAAAACCGGAAAACGCCTGAACGACGTACCAGCGCTTTTTAGGGGCTTCAGACATCTTAGAACCTCAGGCCAGTGATAAAGGATACCAGGCGAACCAGAATACCATCCAGTCCCCACAGGATCAGTGACATTACTGCGGTAACCGCAGCCACAATTAATGTGGTGTGCAATGTTTCCTGGCGAGTTGGCCAAATGACCTTACGGACTTCGGTTCTCGCTTCACGGGCAAAAGCAACGGTCGCTTTACCTTTTGTTGTCAACAGCGCGACACCACCCGCTGCGGCAATCAGAATCACTACGGCCAGCGCACGCAGCGGCAGCATCATGTCACGATAAAGGTAATTGCCAACGATAGCTACAAGCAGCAATACAGCGACAACAACCCACTTCATCGCTTCCAGGCCGCGCCCGCTTCCTTGAGCTTCGGTATTCGCACTCATAAACCAACCTGTCAGAAGTATTCTACAAACATTTTCACCCCGCGTAAGCGAGGCGATCCAAACCGAAATGCTCTGGTGCGTTTCGGACTAAACGCCCTCTTCAGAGCCTGTCTCAGCAATGATTATGACAAAAAAAATCACTGATGAGCCAGGTTCTGGTGTGAAAGCGTGCAAAAAGGGCATCAAATGATGCCCTTTTATTGCGCATTGCGTCAAATGTTATTCGGCAATTAGCTCATTACTTTGGCAACAACGCCCGCACCAACAGTACGGCCGCCTTCACGGATTGCGAAACGCAGACCGTCGTCCATCGCGATCGGGTGGATCAGGGTAACAACCATTTTGATGTTGTCGCCCGGCATTACCATCTCTACGCCTTCCGGCAGTTCGATGGTGCCAGTCACGTCAGTAGTACGGAAGTAGAACTGCGGACGGTAGCCTTTGAAGAACGGAGTATGACGGCCGCCTTCGTCTTTGGACAGGATGTACACTTCAGATTCGAACTTGGTGTGCGGCTTGATAGAGCCCGGCTTAGCCAGTACCTGACCACGTTCGATTTCTTCACGTTTGATACCACGCAGCAGAACACCAACGTTCTCACCAGCACGGCCTTCGTCCAGCAGTTTGCGGAACATTTCAACGCCAGTACAGGTAGACTTAGCAGTCTCTTTGATACCAACGATTTCAACTTCTTCACCAACTTTGATGATACCGCGTTCTACACGACCGGTAACAACGGTACCACGACCGGAGATGGAGAATACGTCTTCGATAGGCAGCAGGAACGGCTTGTCAATCGCACGCTCTGGTTCCGGGATGTAAGAGTCCAGGAAGCCAGCCAGTTCGATGATTTTCGCTTCCCACTCTGCTTCGCCTTCCAGCGCTTTCAGAGCAGAACCACGAACGATCGGAGTGTCGTCGCCCGGGAAATCGTACTGAGACAGAAGTTCACGAACTTCCATTTCTACCAGTTCCAGCAGCTCTTCGTCATCAACCATGTCGCATTTGTTCAGGAACACGATGATGTACGGAACGCCTACCTGACGACCCAGCAGGATGTGCTCACGAGTCTGCGGCATCGGGCCGTCAGTCGCAGCAACAACCAGGATCGCGCCGTCCATCTGCGCAGCACCGGTGATCATGTTTTTAACATAGTCGGCGTGGCCCGGGCAGTCTACGTGTGCGTAGTGGCGAGTCGGGGTGTCATATTCAACGTGAGAAGTGTTGATGGTGATACCACGAGCTTTTTCTTCCGGCGCGTTATCGATCTGGTCGAATGCACGAGCAGCACCGCCGTAGGTTTTAGCCAGTACGGT
>NZ_JAOWDM010000066.1:0-44284 GCF_030334645.1 Citrobacter sp. Cc139 | reverse complement strand
TGTAGTGGTTTACTGAATTTGGCCACCTGAACAGAGGTGATATGCTCATCTCAGAACAATACAGGTGTCCCAATGAAAAAAAGAAATTTCAGCGCAGAGTTTAAACGCGAATCCGCTCAACTGGTCCTTGATCAGAACTACACAGTTGCAGCTGCGGCCAGTGCTATGGACGTGGGGCTTTCTACCATGACGCGATGGGTAAAGCAGTTACGGGATGAACGACAGGGCAAAATACCTAAAGCCTCTCCTATAACCCCAGAACAGATTGAAATACGTGAGCTAAAGAAAAAGCTACAACGCATCGAAATGGAAAACGACATATTAAAAAAGGCTACCGCGCTCTTGATGTCAGACTCCCTGAACAGTTCTCGTTAATCGAGAAACTCAGAGCGCAGTATCCTGTGGTCACACTCTGCCACGTGTTCGGGGTTCATCGCAGCAGCTACAAATACTGGGTGAAAAGCCCCGAAAAGCCAGACGGCAAGCGGGCTGTATTACGTAGTCAGGTTCTGGAGCTGCATAACATTAGCCATGGCTCTGCTGGCGCGAGAAGTATCGCCATTATGGCAACCCTGAGAGGCTTCAGAATGGGACGCTGGCTTGCCGGCAGGCTCATGAAAGAACTGGGACTGGTGAGTTGTCAGCAACCCACCCACCGGTATAAACGGGGTGGTCATGAACACATCGCTATCCCAAATCACCTTGAGCGACAGTTCGCAGTGACAGAGCCTAATCAGGTATGGTGCGGCGATGTGACGTATATCTGGACAGGCAGGCGCTGGGCTTACCTCGCCGTCGTTCTCGATTTGTTCGCCAGGAAACCGGTAGGCTGGGCAATGTCATTCTCACCGGACAGCAAGCTAACCATCAAAGCGCTGGAAATGGCGTGGGAAACCCGAGGTAAACCAGCGGGAGTGATGTTCCACAGTGACCAGGGTAGCCACTACACAAGCAGGCAGTTCCGGCAGTTACTGTGGCGTTACCGGATCAGGCAAAGTATGAGCCGACGCGGAAACTGCTGGGATAACAGCCCGATGGAACGCTTCTTCAGAAGTCTGAAAAACGAGTGGGTGCCAGTGACAGGCTATATAAACTTTAGCGAAGCAGCTCATGCGATCACAAACTATATCGTCGGGTATTACAGCTCGCTAAGGCCGCATGACTATAACGGTGGATTACCTCCAAACGAATCGGAAAACCGATACTGGAAAAACTCTAAAGCCGTGGCCAGTTTTAGTTGACCACTACATATGCGCAGCGGAGGCCATTTTGTTCAAACTCAACGCACCAGGTAAATATAGAAGTGACATAGTTTGCTGAAATACTGCTAGGCAGAAATCTGGTGTAGGGATGTATTTCTGTCACTTTAGCTACATTACCAGCATTTTCTCATTAGATTGCGTTGCACTAGCCCGCTAATGGCGGCTTGTTAGGCCAACATATTGAACAAAACTGCTGGGAGCGTTGACTTGTCCCTAGTTGATTCTTACAAGCCAATGTTAGTTGTACATCCCGGCGGCTGTGGCAAAAAACGAACTTCCGCAGTTCGTTCAAATCTGACTGTCAGATACTATTGTGATCGACCAACAACTAGGCAGAGAAGGTTTGAGCCAATGCACTTCCACTAGGAAAAAACTAATGAAACCAGCCCAGCCAGGAACTCAGACCGCAAGTTTTAACTTTCTTTTCCCAGTTTCAACAATGCTCCCACTGTCGGCCTTGCTTACGAAGTCAGCCCACCATTGCATCATTGGACGACGCTGCTCAAGATAGTCACTGCGGTTATACGCACGACGGACCTCATTCTTATCTACATGGGCAAGAGCTGCCTCAATAACATCAGGAGGAAATCCTTCCTCATTGAGTGCCGTACTGGCGATAGAACGTAAGCCGTGTGAAACGAGTACTCCTCCTAAACCAGCACGCTTGAGCGCTGCATTCACAGTTTGGCTGTTCATCGGCTGGGTTGGTTTGATGCGACTGGGAAAGATAAACTCCCGGCCACCACTGAGAGACTTCATCATTTCCAGAATAGTGAGAGCTCCATCAGATAATGGAACTGTATGGTCCCGATTCATCTTCATTCGAGCTGCTGGAATTTTCCATTCGCTAGCATCAAAATCGATCTCATCCCATCGAGCTTCAGCGGCTTCGGCAGGGCGGGTAATGGTGAGAAGCTGCCACATGAACAGGCATCGTGTGGACAGGCTGATACTTGCCGTGCGCATAGTCTGCATTAGTTGTGGTAGTTGATCCGGGCGGATACTAGGCATGTTTTTCTTCTGCGGTTTCTCGAACGCTTTCCCGATGTTTACGCTGGGAACTGCATCAATCAAGCCTGTGTTCTGCGCATAAATCATGACTTCGTTAATACGCTGACAAAGGCGGCGAACAGTCTCTAATGCACCTCTTGCCTGAACCGGCTGAACTGCTTTAACCAGAGTATGAGCCTTAATCTCAGTGACACTGATATCACCGATTGCCGGGAAAACATCTCTCTCAAGCGAGCGCCAGATATCGTCGGCATAGTCCTCTGTTACGCTGGTTTTCTTCACATTCCACCAACGCTCGGCAACTAACAAGAAGGTATTGGTTTTGGCCTCTTGAGAATTCCTCACCTGTTCTTTCTGATGTTCCTGAGGATCAATGTCTTTTGCTAATAAAACTCGAGATTCAGCTCTGAGTTTACGCGCTTCAGAAAGTGAGACGGCAGGGTAGGCTCCAAAGCTCTGCTTGGTTCGCTGCTTTGTCAGAGGTCGATAGTAACGGAATTGCCAGAGCTTACTACCGCTGGACTTGATTAGCAGAGTAAGCCCGTCACCATCATACAGCTGGTAATCGGCATCTTTAGGTTTGGCGGCTTTGATTTCCGTATCGGTTAACGGCTTGGTTTTTCTTGCCATGGGGAGTCTCCATGCGTTTAGGCCCAACGAAAACAATAGAGCTTTTCGTTGGGCCTATCAATGGGCCTAAAAGGTTCGGATTTAATTAGTTCTCTTCGGACTTCGCTGGACAAATTGCAGGCACAAAAAAGCCCGCAGGGCTTGCGCCGTGCGGGCTCTTAGGACTTCATCGGATGACTCTGGTAATCACCGATGGAGAATTTTGGTGGAGCTGGCGGGAGTTGAACCCGCGTCCGAAATTCCTACATCCTCGGTACTACATGCTTAGTTCGTCTTTACATTCGCCTGGCACCTGCGGACGGACACGCCACTACCAGACTAGCCTGATTAGTTTTAACGCTTCAACCCCAGGCAAGGCATCCACGCGATCTCTTTTGGGTTTGACCTCTCTTTGATCCCCGTCTTAAGAGCGGAAGCTAGGGAGAGAGGGCTCAGAGCAGGTTATTAAGCTGCTAAAGCGTAGTTTTCGTCGTTTGCGACTATTTTTTTGCGGCTTTTTACGAGGCCAACCGCCCCTCGGCATGCACCTTGGGTTTCGCGAATCCCGTCGAATCCAGAATCAGCCCCAATGTGTTAGAGCAAGTATAACAGACTTGTGACACGCGTGACCAGCCCCCGCAACCCCTAATCCTCAAGGATTTACCGCTCGCGTAGCGCTTCTTTAGCCCGATTAAACGGTTTGATTAAATAGTCGGCGATGGTTTTTTCACCTGTTTTTATATCCACTGTGGCAATCATGCCCGGTACGATGGAGAACTGGCGTCCCAGTTTGTTCTCCAGGTAGTCCTGATGGGTACGGATAAACACGCGGTAGTAGAAGATTTCCGGTTTCACTTTATCCTGAATAGTGTCCGGAGAGATGGTTTCAACTACGCCTTCCAAACCGCCATAAATGGCGTAGTCATAAGCGGTTATCTTGACCAGCGCTCTCTGGCCTGGGTGAATAAATGCGATATCACGCGGCGACAGACGGGTTTCAATGAGTAGATGATCGTCTATTGGCACGATTTCCATCATTTCGCCATTGGGTGGGATAACCCCGCCAATGGTGGTGACCTGGATATTTTTCACGATGCCGCGCATGGGCGCGCGCACGGTCAACCGGGTGACGGAATCCTCACGTCCTTTCAAAATGGCCGCCAGCATATCCACTTCGGCGTTGGCTTTAGACAGCGCTTCACGCGCCTGCACGAAGTATTGGGAACGCAGGTCAGCGATTTTTAATCCCAGATCGCTTTTTTGTCGTTGCAGGCGCAGCACTTCCACATGGCTGGCGGCGCCGCTTTTCTCCAGACGTTGGGTAATGGCCAGCTCTTTATTGACTGAGACCAGCGCGTCCTGCAGTTCCGCCATGGAATCAGCAAGCTGCGCGCGGCGGCTTTTATACAGACGCGTTTCGGAGGCGATGAGATCCGGCCAGGCGCGTAGTGAATCGGGAAAGGTCAGCGGCAGATCGTTAACTTCAGCATTAAGCCGCGCGCTGGAAGCCAACGAGGCGCGATAGCGGGCGGCGCTTTCCCCAACGTTGGACTCAGAGCGGGTAGGATCGAGGCGTGCCACGATTTGATTGGCCTGCACCTTATCGCCCTCGCGTACCGTCAGCTCGGCGAGGATCCCGCCATCCAGCGACTGCAATACCTGCTCACGTGAGCTGGGGATCACTTTCCCGCTGCCGGTCGAGACTTCATCAAGTTTACCGAAATACGCCCATATACCCAGCACGGCAAATAACAGCGTGCTGAGCAGAATAATGCGGCTGGCCCCGGAAAAATGGTGTTCGCGGCGGATATCCAGATCGTCCATGGCGGCGTCATGCGGATTGGTTTTCATTTTTCCACTCCCGACCGTGAGTAGGTACAGCTGCCCGACTTGCACTCAACGCCTGCGCTTTCGGGGCATCCATTACCAGTTGACCTTCTTTCAATACCACCACGCGCTCGACCAGCTCCAGAACCGGCACGCGATGGGTGGCGACAATCAGTGTACGGTTGCCCAGCCAGAGGTTTAGCCGCTGAATAAACTCCCGCTCGGTATGTTCATCCAGTGAAGCGCTGGGTTCGTCGAGTAGTACGATATTGGGTGAGCGCAGCAGCATTCTTGCCAGCAAAATCGACTGCCGCTGTCCACCGGACAGACCGTTGCCGCCCTCCATAATCGGATGCGCCAGCCCTTTGGCGAGTTGTTTAACGAAAGCCGCTGCGCCGCTGACCTCCAGCGCGTCGAATATCTGCGCGTCGCTGGCATGCGGCGCGCCAAGAGTCAGGTTCTCACGCAGGGTGCCGAAAAACAGCCGCGCATTCTGGCTGAGAAAACCGATGTTGCGGCGTAAATCGGCCATATCGATTTGCGCCAGGCTTAGGTTATCGAGTCGGACCTCGCCCTGAATAATCTCCACGCCGCCCGCCATGGCCTGCAGCAGCGTTGATTTCCCCGCGCCGTTACGACCGAGGAGCGCTATTCGTTCCCCGGGCATGATCTCCAGACGTGAGATACGCAGCGGCACGCGCTGATCGTCGCTGTGGTAGCGAAAGTGCGCGTTTTCAAAGAGATAATGACCGTGAAGAATCTCCTGATGTACCCGATCTTCATCGTACTGCGTTTCGGTGGGGAGCTGCATGATGCTGTCCAACCCCATCTTCGCTGCTTTGACCTGCTGCCAGCGGGCCAGCACGCCGCACAGGTTAGCCATTGGGGCAATCATTCTGGAACCGAGCATGGAGGCGGCCACCACGGCCCCGGTGGTCATCGTGCCTTCAATGACCATCGGCGCGCCGAACATAATAATGGCGGCGTAGACCAGGCTTTGTACCGACATGCCCCAGCCAATCAGCCCCTGAGTCAGCTTGCGCGTGCGCAGTCCGGACTCTCCGGTAATGCGGATGTAGCTGTTCCACTGCTGTAAAAAGCGGTTTTCCGCCTGCATCAGCTTGATGTCCTCCAGCCCCTGAACGCTTTCAACCAGTACCGCGTTGCGCAGGGTGGATTCATGTGCGGCCTGGTTGGCGAGCACCGCCAGCTTCTTCTGTAACAGTAAACCAGGCAGGATCATCAGCAGGGCGGCGACGGGCGCTATCCATGCCAGCGGCGGGGCAATGCAGGCCAATACCACGATAAACAGAAAGAAAAAAGGCAGATCGACAATAGTCGACATAGTCGAGGAGGTGATCATCTCGCGAACCTGCTCCAGCTCGCGGAGTTGAGAAATAAAGCTCCCCGTAGAGCGAGGTACGGCGCTATTACGCAGCCGCAGGGCATGACTGAACACCCGATCGGAAATGCGCATATCGGCGCGTTTACCCAGCAGATCCATAATGTGGGTACGTGCTTCGCGCAGCAGAAAGCCAAACAGTACCGCCACCAGAACGCCGGTTGAGAGAACATACAGCGTCGGATACGACTGGGCCGGAATCACCCGATCGTAGACCTGCATCGAAAAGATAATCCCGGCGAGCGACAGAACGTTAATCAGGAAAGCGGCAACCATCACCGGCAGGTAAGGGCGGATATCCTGTAAAACCAGTTCGCGCATCCAGTCGGGCTTAAAGCGAGAAATATAGCGGTCTACCCGACTGTCTTTTAGCGCCGAAAGCGGACGCAGCGCGGTAATGCTTACGATCTCCGGCACAAGCTCTGCAACCGTCAGCCGGTTACGCTGCCCCTCTTCGGCGATGATAAAAACATCCAGCGCATCGTCACCGTTGAAATGTTCTAGCACCATGATTTGGCCGTCGCGCAGTTCAGCCACTACCGGTAAACGCCACTGGCTGAACGCCTGCTTTGTGGTATCCAGTGCGTGAAATGACAGGCCTGCCTGGCGCGCCAGTTGCGTCAGCGCGAGGGTGCGGTTTTTTCCTGCAAACCATGGAGCGTTGGCCTGGATTGCGCCGGGGGAGCAGGCAACGCGATAGTGGCTGGCAATATACGTCATCGCCTGCGCCCACTGGCTCAGGGCCTGTTCGCCAATGGCCTCTTCCGCATGTGAATCGACGTCGCTCATAGCTGTATCTCCACCGATTGAATGCTGCGGTTATTTAAAGCGAATGCCTGGCGTAGCGAGCCGGTGTTGTAGAGGCAGTTTAGCTGTAACTGGCGTAGCTGGTTTTGGGTCTGGAGTTCAGCAAAACGCGCCTGATACACCTCCTGCTCGGCGTTAAGCACATCGAGCAACGGGCGAGAGCCAAGATCCAGATACTGCTGTTGATACAGCTCGCGCGTTTGTTCACTCAGTCGCTGCTGGCGTCGCAGAATTTGCAGAGCGGTGGCGAGACTCATCGCCTGGCTGCGGGATTCCAGTAATTTCTGCCGTACCTCAAGCCGGGTTCGTTGAATGGAATACTGGGCTGACTCAACCGCATGACTGGCGGCGTTGCGTCTGGCGGTAAGTCCGCCTCCCTGATACAGCGGCATTTCAACTTTAACCCATGCGGAGTACTGGGTTTTGTCGAGCACCTCATGGCTGGGATATTTGTCGTTGAGATAGTGCTGAACCGATGGCTCCAGAGAGATAGTCGGCGTCATTTGCGCGTTGGCGTAGTCGAGATTGGCCTGCGCCACATTCGCCTGCGCCCACGCCGCCAGCACGGCAGGAACCAGCTTATCGTCGGGTTTAACGACATCACAACTGCTGTCCAGTTTGCCGGGAAATTCATTGCTGATGCCGTTGAGCGAGTTCCAGCCGAGAAAACTCATCAGCGTTGCCTTGCTGCTGTCGAGATTGGCCTGGTACTGCGCCAGTTGCGAACGCGCGGACTCTATACGCGCATCGGTTTGCACCACGTCTGATAGTGAGGTTGCGCCTTCATCATTGCGTTGCCGGGTCAATCGGCCAATGCCGTTCAGAGCGGAGAGTTGCTCCTCGGCGGCGTCCACCATTTGCTGCCACGTCTGCACCTGGACTATCGCGTTGGCGGTCGCGTGGGCGATGGTATCAATACTGAGTAACACATTAGCCTGTTGTTGCGCGGATCCTGCCGTTTCAGCGCGGACCTGGCTGGCCACTTTGCCGAAGTCATACAGCATTTGCGACACCGAAATAACCAGGGCCGGGCTAAAACCGTGGTCGGTGTAAGTATTGCTGTAGCCGTTGTTCATTCCGGCAGTTACCTGTGGATAATATTTCGACTTCGCCACGTCTATCTGCTCATTCTGTGAGAGCAGTTTGCCGATAGATTCACGAATGGAAGGGTGCCAACTCACAGCACGACTCACGGCATCGTTCAGCGTCAGAGTACCGGGGGCGGCAGGGCTTAGCGGCAGATCGGCGACGGAGCCGTCAAGGCTTGGAAGCATCTGGCTGTTCGCCAACCCTTCCGGCGTAATAACTTGCGGCTCATCTTCGGCATTCACCCGCATGGAACACAGTGTTAATGCCAGCAGTAATGCCACGGGCATGACTTTTCCCATATCTCATCCCTTTCAAAATACAACCGTTACGGCAGTTGCTCCGGGCGTCATGGCGCCCGGAGCTTTATGGATTAACCACCCGTGATGAGATGGTTGTTCTGTAGCAGTTCATTCAGCGTGGTGTTGACGTTCTCCAGGGTGATGAGGTTGGTGGATTGATAAGTTCCCCCCGTGCCGTCGCGGTCGATGGCAATCACGGTGTTGGATCCGTTGGTGGTGACCTGTACGTAGTTCCCAAGCGTAGAAGCCTGATGGTTCCATCCGCTCAGCAGTTCGTGGATATCGATCTTGTCGCCCTGGGCCATCGAGAAGTTGGTCCAACTGTCGCTGTTGTTCCCTCCGGTTGCGTTGTTGGCATTAAGCAGGTGATAAATCAGCGTATCGCCGTATGCGCTGCCGGTCAGACGATCGGCATCCGCGGTGCTCACGACCTGCGGATTCATGTCGATGGTCAGCGTGGCGGTATCGGTATGGCCTTGCTGGTCGTTGAGGGTGTAGTTGAACGTCTCTTTGGTCGTGATGGAGGCCAGTGATACATCGCTGTTGAGGGCATAGGTGTAATGGCCGTCTATGTCGATGGTCAGTTTGCCGTACAGACCGTTAATGATAGCGCTGGTCGTGTTGCCAAGCGGATCCAATGTGGCAGTGCTACCGCCAGTGCCGTTCACCGTCAGCAGGGTATGCACGCTGGCAATATGGTCTCCGTCATAGATATTGCCCGTGACGCTGTTTGCGGCGGAGGTCTCGAAGTTTTGCAGATCGATTATCGTGCCTTTTACGCTTGGGGTGATGGTGATATTCCCCAAGCCCAGGGCCCCGACGCTGCCGGTGTAGTCGAGGCGGTAGTTACCGCTATGCAGTACGATCCCGCTCAGGGCAATATCAATATTGCCGCCAACCAGCAATCCGCCGTTGAACGAGCCGTTAGTCACCTTGACGTTATTACTGTCGTACAGTGTCCAGGTGACGGTTAGTCCGCCCAGCGTCAGACCTGAAGCGACGTTAAAATGCAGGATGGCGTTTTGCACCGCCGTTCCCGCTGCAACCTCAATAGTTCCTGTGCCATTTTGTGACGTTGCTGACAAGAGTTGGGCGTTCCAACTGGCGTTACCGACGCTATTATCGGTGAACGACCGGGATGTATCCGCCTGCGTGGTGACCGCCATCAGGGGGCTGATGTCATTGACGGCATCCAGTGCCTGCGGGGTTGCCGTAATGTTCAGCGACGCGCTGCCGGTGTCGCCGTTTGGCGCCCGGACCTTATACACGAAGCTGTCAGGGGTGTTGATGCCGTCCGCGCCCAGCCCGCTTTTTAACGTGTAGGTGTAGTTCCCCTTCGCATCAATAGTCAGCGTGCCGTACTGCCCGTTTATGGTTGTGATACCCGTCCCATTAACGGCGACGCCGTTCACCTCGGTAATAACGGTATTGGCCGGAGCCGAGTCATTGACCAACAGATTTCCGTTGGTCGACGCGCTCAGGCTGTCTACGGCGTAGGTATGATCCGCCTTAATGTCCAGTGTATAGGTGGTTGCCAGAGCCAGACCGCCGGAAGCGTTAAGCAGGAACAGATAGTCTCCGCCAGGCAGCGTGATGGTGTATTCCGTAGAGCCGCCGGCTAACACCGCGGTGACCCAATTGGGCTTCACACGGAACTGTTCATATTGCTGAATAGACTCATTGAAGCGATAAATGTAGAGATCAAAGCCGCCCACCGTCACGCCGAGAACATTCGCCTGCACGGTCAGCGTGCGGGTTGCGCCATCATCCACGTTGAATTTGATAGGGTTGGTCAGGCCGTTAACCAGACTGACGTCCAGCACATTACCCAGTCCAACGTTAACGAGCGTGAAGCCGGTTTGTTTTGACGTTCCATTATCGATCGCAATGACCTGCGTCCCGTAAGTCAGCGCGGCAATATCATCTGCTGCTGTGACTGTACTGGTCGCTGGGGGCTGGCCCAGCGTTACCACCAGTTTTGCCGATGAGCTATCTGCGCCATGCGTCAGCGTATAGGTGAAACTTTCGGAGCGTCCATACACTGAAATTGACGTATTGGTCAGGGTATAGGTATAGCTACCGTTCTGATTAATATGCAGGATGCCGTATTTGCCCTGCACATCAATACCGCCCGCCGGGACGCTCACGATGTTGCCGTTACCGTCGGTTACGGAGGTGACCAGCGTGCCAGACGGCGCGTTATCCTGCCCGTTGGTGGGATCGATATCCGTGATGATGTTGCCAGATTCCGTCGTACCGCCGATGATGGTCCCGGCGCTGCTTTTCACCACCGCGACATCAAGGCTGGTGTAAGAGCCCGTTGCCAGCAGGTTGGTGTTATAGCTTACGACACGGTAATCACCCCCCGTCAGTCCGCTGTAATTAAGCGTTACGCCAGAAGCGCCTAAGGTGAGAAGGCTGGCAAAGTTGGGTAGGCCGGTATCCACTACCGTCACCCAGGCATTCAGCGTAGTGTCAAAGCGCTGGATCACGATCTCCAGCGTGTTTAGCAGTGACAGGACCACGCCGGTCGCGGCTGCATTGATCGTAATGGATCCGCTGCCGCCAGAGACGATATTAAAATTGACGGTTGCCGTATCGTCCCCCAGCACGTTCGCCACATTACCCAGCGCGTTGACCAACAGGAAACCATAATCGCTTTTATGCTCGGTGCTGACGGTCACATCAGTCTGTAGCGGCAGACGGGTAATGTTGTCTTCGGCCAGCAACGGCAATACCGGGGCGATAACGCTTGTAGGCGATGATGTATTACCCGCTGCATCGGTCGCCGTGGCGGACAGCGATTGACCTTCAATCTGGCGAACCGGCAAGTTGACGCTATAGACACCGCTGCTGTTGGCGATGGCCGTCACGCTGGTGCCGCTGGGTAGAGAGATCGTGACCGTGCTTCCCGCTTCGGCGACGCCGCTTACGGTTCCGCCATCGGCGCTGATCAGTATTGTTGGCGCGGATGGCGGGGTGGTATCCACAATCACGCTGAACGAACCGGACAATCCGCTGGTGCCGTTGGCATTTGTTGCCGTGGCGGTAAACGCGTGGTTACCTTCGCTGAGCGCGCCGGTTGGGGTAAAGCTCCAGAGCCCATTGCCATCTGCGGTCGTGGCGCCCATGAACACCCCGTTGTTATACAGTCGGACCACGGCGCTAGCCTGCGCCGTTCCGCTGAGCGTTGGCAGGGTGTCATTGGTGGTTTTGCCCGCCGTGACCAGACCAGTGACCGAGCCGACGTCATCGAACACGCTGGCAATAACGGGCGCAGGCGGTACACCGGTAAAGGGTGCCAGAACGTTGCCTGCTGTACCGATGTTGCCCGCGGCATCCTGTGCGCTAACCAACAGC
Organism: Citrobacter sp. Cc139; assembly: GCF_030334645.1. NCBI lineage: Bacteria > Pseudomonadati > Pseudomonadota > Gammaproteobacteria > Enterobacterales > Enterobacteriaceae > Citrobacter > Citrobacter sp. Cc139. The sequence goes on along the minus strand of NZ_JAOWDM010000066.1, from coordinate 32,618 downwards.
GTTTGCCCACTGATTTGCGGTGGGTTCAGCGTGAAGGTGAAGTTACCGGAGGCGTTCGCGGTTGCCGTACCGAGCACTGTTCCGCCGTTAGAGGTAATGATGACCGTGCTGTTGGGCTCGGCAACGCCTGTGAGCGTCGTGCCGGTGGCGTTTACTGAAAGTCCGCCAGGAATGTCTGGCGCGACGGTATCGACCAATATCGCTGCGGGAGCCGATGTGCCGCTGGTGTTACCTGCACTGTCCGTTGCGGTGATGGTAAAGGAGTGGGGACCTTGTGCCAGCTCGGTGGACGGGGTGTAACTCCAGTTGCCGCTGCCGTCCGCCGTCACGCTGATGACGAAGATGCCGTTATCATAAATATCGATCCGCGCATTGGCTTCGGTGGTGCCGGTTAACGTTGGGCGTGCGTCATTGGTTGGCTGATTATTGCCAATCGCGCCGGTGTTTGGTCCGACATCATCAATAATGCTGCTGATTGCAGGCAGCGTCGGGGCGGTAGTATCCACCACGACGCTAAAACCGGCCGTCGCGCCGCTGGTGTTGCCCGCCGCGTCGGTGGCGGTGATGGTGAAGGTGTGCGATCCACTCGCCAACGGCGTGGTTGGGGTAAACGACCAACTGTTATTGCTCTGCACCAGTGCCGTTCCCAGCAGGGTGCTCCCGTCATAGATACTGACGGTGCTGCCTGCTTCAGCGGTGCCGTTCAGCGTTGGGCGCGCATCGTTAGTGAGTTGCCCGTTGCTGAGCGCCGCATTGAACACGCCGCCTGCGACGTCATCGACCACCGAGACCAGTATCGGGGTAGTTGGCGCAAGCGTGTCGACATTAATAGTAAATCCACTCGACGCCGGGCTGACGTTGCCGGCGGCGTCGGTGGCTATGGCGGTAAACACATGCTGACCGTTGCCCAGCGTGGCGGGCAGATATTCCCAGGTGCCGTCTATCGCCGCAGTCACCGTCGCCAGCAGCGTGCCATTATCGTAGATGGCCACTCGGGCGCCCGCTTCCGCCGAGCCGTTGAGTAACGGACGGGTGTCGTTAGTAAAGGCTCCGTTCGACAGCGTTCCGGTACCCGGCAGCACGTCATCAAAAGCCTGAATAATGGTTGGCACCAGGGGAGCGACGGTATCAACAACGATGTTAAATCCAGCGGACGCTGGGCTGACGTTTCCGGCAGCGTCCGTCGCGGTTGCTGTCAGAGCGTGGTTGCCATTGCCCAGGGCTGGCGGCGTGAAGCTCCAGGCGCCCGTCCCATCCGCTGTGGTTGAACCGATAAACGTTCCGTTATCGTAAATTTTGACCGTCGAATTGGCTTCAGCTGTGCCGGTGAGTGTGGGTTGTGTATCGTTTGTGGCCTGGCCGTTATTCAGATTACCAGTTGCCGGACCGACATCATCCGCAACCTGAGTAATGACCGGCGTCCCCGGCAACACCGTGTCGACGATAAGTGCGAAACCATTGGATGGAAGGCTGGTATTACCCGCGCTGTCTGTAGCGGTGACGGTCAGCGTATGTGGCCCGTTACTGAGTGCATCCGTTGGGGTTAAGCTCCAGGTACCGTTTGCGCCAACGGTCGTAGTGCCGATGGGCAGACCGTCGCTCAGGACAGTAATCGTCGCGCCAATTTCACCGGTGCCACTCAGGGCCGGACGGGATTCATTCGTGGTCTGGCCGTTTGTTATGGGGCCTGTTGTCGGGGCGGTGTTGTCCTGCACCGTGCTGATGACCGGTATTGACGGGGCAATAGAGTCCAGTTCAATCGTAAACGATGATGATACTCCGCCCGTATTTCCTGCCCGATCGGTGGCAACGGCGGTGAAAATATGCTGACCCTGGCCCAGGGGCGTTTCTGGCGTAAAGCTCCAGTTGCCCGACGCATCCACCTGAGTTGTCCCTAAGTCGCTCCCATTATCACGGATCGTGATGATGGCGCCGATCTCACCTTTACCGTTCAGCGTTGGCAGCGCATCGTTGGTCAACTGTCCGTTAGTTAGCGCCGTATTACCGGGTTGATCGTCAATCACCGAGGTGATGACTGGCGCAGCAGGGGGAAGCGTGTCGACGACGACCACAAACGGTGGCGTGGCCGGGCTGATGTTGCCCGCGCCATCCGTGACGGATGCGGTCAGTGAGTGGCTGCCTTCACCGAGAGCAGGCGCAGGCGTAAAGCTCCAGTTGCCGTTTTCATCGCTGGTGGTTGTGCCAATCACTGCGCCATTATCGCGGATGGTCACAACCGAATCCGCTTCAGTGGTGCCCGCGAGCGTTGGGGTATTATCATTGGTCAACTGTCCGGAGGTCAGGGTCTGAGTTGTACCAACGTTGTCTGTGACCGTCACAATGGAGGGGGCATCCGGCGCCAGGGTATCGACAATGATTCGGAAATCACTGGACGGATCTCCCTGGTTGCCTGCGGCATCTGTTGCGCGAGCGGTGAAGATATGGTCGCCTTCTCCCAGAGGGTCGGTCGGGGTAAAGCTCCAGAAACCGTTGCTGTTTACCGTGGTTGTGGCATAAGCAACGCCCTTATCGTAAAGGGTGATGGTTGCGCCTGCTTCGCCGGTTCCGTTGAATGTCGGGCGTGAGTCGTTGGTAATTTGCCCTTTATCCAACGATCCGGTGCCTGGGGCAACATCGTCAATGATGCTGGTGATAGTTGGCACCTGCGGAGCGGTGGTGTCGATGGTGATGGCGTAGTTGGGCGATAAACCGCTGGTGATGCCGCCTACAGTTTGTGACACGGTGAAGTTATAGGTTGTGCCGTTAGTCAACGCAGTGGGTAACTGATAACTCCAGGCACCGGAAACAGCATCGGCGGTCACTGTAATGGCAGGTGACACACCATCTATATAAATATTAACAGTCGCCCCAGGGGTGGCTGTTCCTTGCAGCAGCGGTAAGGTGTCGTTAGTGGTTTTACCGTTGCCAATCACCCCCATGATGGGCGCGATGTCATCGACAATCTCAAGAGTCGGGGGATGTGGCACGTTGGAGATGGCGGCGTTAAACGGCGCAGGATCGCTCGGATTGCCTGCAGGATCCTGGGCAATAGCGGTGAGCGCCTGACCTGTTGTTTGTGCCGGTGAAATCGTGACAGTAAAGTTCCCGAAACTGTCAGCCACTCCCTGACCAAGAACGGTGTTGCCGCTACGGATAATTACCGTGCTGCCAATTTCTGCCGTGCCGCTTACTTTCGTCCCATCAGGATCTACGCTGGTAACAGTTGGAATGTCAGGAGGCAGCGTATCGACAATCAACGTTAGCGGATTATCTGCCGCCAGTACGTTACCGGCCCCATCCTGGGCACCGAAGGTCAATGTGTGAGTAGCGTTGGGCGTAAGGGGAACTTCGACACTCCAACTGCCGTTCGCGGCAACGATAGTCGTGGCAATCGGTGTCGTTGTGCCGTCATAAATTAACACCGTACTGCCCGGCGTGCCGGTCCCGCTAATGGTTGGCATTGTATCGTCCGTCACGCTGCCGCTGATTAGCGAACCGGTAAAGACGCCGACGTTATCCTGAATATCCGTGACCAGCGGTAGGGTCAGCTTCGTGTTGTTAACCGTAAACGAAATGCTGTTTGAGCTGTCGCTGATGTTACCGGCCGGATCGGTTGCGGTGGCGATCAGCGTGTAGCTCCCGTTGGTCAGTGCCGTCCCGGGCGTAATACTCCAGGTTCCGCCTGCCACCGTTGCTGTGCCGAGCACCGTACCGCCGTTATACAGAGTAATGATATCCCCGTCGGTGCCAGTACCTCGAATGGTTGGCGTGGTGTCATCGGTCACGCCGTTAGCCGCAACATCGCCCTGGACGTCGCCGACATTATCGTTAGCGGCGATAATCACCGGCGGCGCTGAAGGTGTCGTATCAATCCCCAGGGCAACAGCATCCGAACGTGGACTGACGTTACCAGCAGGATCGGTTGCGGTGAGGGTGACCTGATAATTGTCCGGATTAATGGGGCTGGTGGGCGTAAAGCTCCAGGAGCCATCTGCACCAACGGTCGCAGTACCCAGCGGTGAAGTGTTGCCATCAAGGTAGATAGAAATAAGATCGCCAGGGTTGCCCGTGCCGCTAAAGGTTGGCGTGGTATCGTTAGTGATGCCGTTAGTGATGATGCCGGTTATCGGGTTGACGTCATCCGTTATGGTTGGCGGCTCTGGTTTTACTGGCGGCAGGTTATCTACCGTCAGCGTAAAGCCTGCTGACGGGATCCCCGTGTTGCCAGCCACATCGGTCGCCGTCGCCGTAAATTTGTGCGGACCGTCCGGCAGTGGACCTGTCGGCGTATATGTCCAGCTTCCATTTGGCTGAACGGTGGTGGTACCAAGAAAAACGTTGTTATCGTAAAGGGTAATCGTCGCGCCTGGCTCGCCGGTTCCGGACAGTTCGGGGGTCGTGCTCTTGGTACTGCCACCGTTGCTCAACGTTTGTAGGGTTGTGCCAATCAGACCTTCTGCTGAGCTGATAACCGGGGCTGGCGGTGGGGTGGTATCAATGGTCAGCGTGAAATTACCTGGGTTACTGGCGTTGCCTGCAACGTCTGTCGCAATTGCTGACAAACTATGTGGACCTTCACTGAGCGGCTGGCTGATTTGAATACTCCAGGTGCCATCAAGTAATACCGTTGTGCTGCCAATCGACGTGGCGCCATCATAGAGGGTGATGGTAGAACCGGCTGTCCCGGTCCCTTTCAGCAGCGGCAAAGTATCGTTTGAGCGGCTACCGGTGGACAGATCAATCGGCGCATTCCCGACGTCGTCGGTGGCAGTCAAAATGACAGGATTGCCTGGCGGTTGGGTATCTACGGTAACGCTGACCACGGTGGAGGAGGTGACGACGTTACCAGCGGCATCTGTAGCAGAGACTGTAAACTGGTGGATGCGGTCGCTGAGCGCCTGATTTGCCGGAACGGTATAACTCCAGGTTCCCGTGCTATCGACAAGCATGACTGTCATCAGGAAACTGCCATCGTACAGGCTCACCAAAGAACCGGGTTCACCGGTGCCTGATATGGTTGGCGTATTATCGTTGGTGACCCAACCGTTGTTCGCGACGCTACCTGTGATGCTGCCGACATCATCGTTAATCAGCGTAATCACGGGGACGGTTGGAGCGAGACTATCGACAATTATTTTCCAGCTTGCGGCGCTACTGGTATTGCTGGCGGCATCGGTTGCCGTCACCGTAAATATGTGCGCGCCTTGGGTCAACGCTGTTGTGGGCGTGTAGTTCCAGTTACCGTTGAGATCAGCGGTGACGGTCGTTAACAGTTCGCCGTTATCGTAAATTTTAACCTGAGCTCCGGCCTCGGCAGTGCCTTCGAGTTTAGGTTTATCGTCGTTAGTTAAGCCGTTGTTACTGATGGGGCCGATGACATCCGCAACATCATCCGTCACGGCAACGATAATCGGCTGGTTTGGTGCGGTGATATCCGGTGCCAGCGCCGAGGTTGGCAGACTTTCGTTATTATTGCTGTCAGTTGCGGTGACTTTTACCGTTTCGCCGTTCATTTGCGACGGTGTAATCGACACGGTGAAGTTGCCACCGTTGTCAGCCTGACCAACACCAATCTGATTGCCGTTGCTGTCTTTGACAGTGACGGTGCTTCCCGCTTCGGCATGTCCGCTTACAGAACCGCCGTCCCCAGCGACGATGACGCCGGTTGGCGCATCAGGTGCTGTGGTATCTGGTGCGGTAATCGGAGTGTTACCGCTGGTATTGCCTGCTGCATCAGTTGCATTCGCGTTAAGGCGTTCACCGTTAGTCTGCGGCGGAACCAGCGTGGCGGTGAAATCTCCGCTCGGGCCAGCAGTTGCTGTTCCAATGATTGCGCCATCTGGATCCAGAATATGTACCGTACTGTTGGGTTCTGCGGTGCCGGTAACCTGATCGCCCGTAGGATTAATTATCAGGTTAGCAGGCGGCTGCGGAGCCGTGATATCTGGCGCGAGCGTGGTTTCTGGCTGGCTTGGGTTGCCTGCTGGATCGGTAGCGATGGCGGTAATCGTTTCGCCATTGGTCTGTGGCGGGGTGATGGGGATGGTAAATGATCCATCTTCTCCGGCGACGCCGCTGCCGATCGGAGTGTTATTACTGTCGGTGATAACGACAGTATTGCCCGGCTCGGCCGTCCCGGTGACAACGCTGCCGTCTGCGGAGACGCTGAGATCGTCTGGTGGCGACGGCGGCTGTATGTCGATACTAATATTAAATGTTGGCGACATACCGCCTGTCCCTAGCTGGTTTGTTGCCGTGGCGCTGAAAGCGTGCGGCCCTTCCGGCAACGGCGTGGCGGATGTCCAGCTCCAGTTGCCATTGGCGTCGGCAACCACGCTTTCGATAATCGCACCATTGTTATAAATGTTAACGGTGCTGTTAGCGTCCGCAGTGCCAGAGAGCGTTGGCGTTTGATCGTTGGTGGCCTGATTGTTGCTCAATAACCCGATTGACGGTGCGGCATCATCCATAACGCTGACGATAACGGGTACGCCTGGATAGCCGGAATTTGTGGCATAAAATGGGGTATCTGGCCCGATGTTGCCCGCCTTATCCTGAATCTTCGCGAGCAACGCTTCGCCGTGCGTCTGTGAGGGGGAAATCGCGATGACGAAATTGCCGGTTTGATCGACCGTTATTGCACCTAAAACCTGGCTATTACTACCAATGATAGTGACCAGACTTCCTGCTTCCGCTCTACCCGTTACCGTGGTGCCTTCGAGGTTTACTGCGGAAATCACCGCGCCTGCAGGCGCGGTCGTATCAACGGTAAATGTCGGCAGGCTCGTTTCCGCGCTCACGTTACCTGCGGCGTCAGTTTGCGTCAGCGTCAGATTGTGAACGCCGTCGCTGAGGGGCGTATCAGGCGTAAAGGTCCAGTTACCATTGTCATCTACTGGCTCCATACCAATCAGGATGCCATTGTCATAGATGCTGATGGTACTCCCTGCTTCGCCAGTACCAGTGAGAGTTGGCGTGGCATCGTCGGTTTCGCCGTCATTGGCGATAAGACCGGTAATGGAACCGACATTGTCGATTTCCTGTGTAACCACGGGGGCATCAGGGGCAAGCGTATCGACAATAATCACCCAACTGTCTGACATCCCACTACTACCCGCATTATTTGACGCGCTGACGGTAAACTGGTGAGTGCCGTCTGCAAGAGGGGATGAGGGGGTAAACGACCAGTGGCCGTTGGCATCGATAGTCACCTGGCCTATTTCGACGCCGTTATCAAAAATATGTAATGTGGCATTTGCCGGGCCGGTACCCTGGAGTTCAGGCGTATTATCGTTGGTGGACTCCTGTTGATTGACAAGGCCGGTAATAAGCTCCTGGTCGTCAATTACGCTGGTGATGACGGGCATGTCTGGCATATTGGGGGTTGTTGTTGGCGGCGCGCCGTTATCGCCATCGCCACTACCGCTGCCGCCGTTACCATTGCCGTTTCCGGCATTACCGTTGCCGCCGCTACCATTACCGTTTCCGGCATTATTATCGCTCCCGCCGCCGCCGCCGCCGCCACCACCACCACCTCCTGCAGCGAGGCCAATTCCGCCAGCGACCGCAACCCCGCCAAGGACCCAGGGCCAGATTGCGCCTCCGTCATGACTGCCTTCGGCCGTCATCAGCGGCGTGAGATCGTCCAGGTGCTGAAAATGGAAAGCACCATCCGTATCCTGAACCCACCATAGCGCGCCATTGCTGTCTTCCAGAACGAGCTGGTTTTGCGCATCACCTTTTCCGACGTAAAAATTTTTAATGGTGATGGTTTCACCTGAACGGAGTGTGACAACCAGATCCTGATTAACACGAGCCAACTGGCTGACCTCCTCACGTGAAACGGACAGTTTCACAATAGAAGGTGAGTTGAGTGTAATTTCAGAGGCTTCAACATTGGTAGAAACACCAGTCAACTTCGATACAACGGCGAGTAGACGCATATGTTCACTCCTGATGGCAGGTCGGGAGTATTAATCCGCAACGGCGTGCCGGGAAAATGAGCAGACAGGTGCCTCGTTCATCATAATGATGAACTTACACATGTAATTTCATGGATAAGATTTACTGGTATCAGTTTCTGAAAAAATTAAGTCGTAGTCTGAGCACCAAAATAGTTCTTTCGTATTAGATGATATAGTCAGAAAGAAAACTTTCTGCAATGTCCAGATATTAAAAACATATGGTGATATTTTTCATCGAAATGAGTTAAACGTTTCGATAAATAGATTTTATTTATAAGTTGCTGTAATTGTTGTTTTTGTTATTTATTGTTAATAATAAACAACAGTAATAATAATGCTATTTTGAAAGATGAAAAATAGCGCGCGGGAGTACTTGAAGTTTTATTTTATTGGACTACTGCTTGCCTGCAGGCTGGGGTTCGTATTTTTAACTGAACGATTCAGCAATGGAATCTATAATTACTATGAATGTATTGTGCGACTTTCAATAACTAAAAAATAAAGGCCAGTCATCATGGTGATAGACTGGCCACAGAGAAAAGAAGGTTATCGCCCGGCATTTTTCATAATACGTGCTTTATCCACCTGCCATTCGCGTTCTTTCACGTCGGAGCGCTTGTCGTGTTGTTTCTTACCTTTGGCGACGCCAATTTTTACTTTACACCAGGCGTTCTTCCAGTACAGCGACAGTGCTACTACGGTATAACCATCCCGATTCATACGACCATACAAAGAGTCGAGTTCGCGCTGGTTTAACAGTAGTTTACGGGTACGGGTGGGATCGCATACCACGTGTGTTGAGGCAACGGCCATCGGTGTGAAGTTGGCGCCAAACAGGAACGCTTCGCCGTCTTTGAGTATAACGTAGCTATCGCCGATGTTAGCTTTACCTGCGCGCAAGGATTTGACTTCCCAGCCCTGCAGAGCGAGTCCTGCTTCGAACTCTTCTTCGATAAAGTATTCGTGTCGTGCGCGTTTGTTAAGCGCGATTGTGGCTGAGCCAGGTTTGTGTGCTTTTTTCTTCGTCATAATGCCGCTCAGTATAGGTAATCTGGAATCGAAAAACACCCCATTTCATCCAGCGGGGCGCAAGGCGCTATCTTAGCACGAGTTGGGCTATAGCGTTTTTTTTAGCGAGTGATAAATGGTATTATTTGTGTGATTGATATTGATGGAAATTGTTATGCCTCAGATTAGCCGGACCGCTTTAGTACCTTACAGTGCGGAGCAGATGTATCAGTTAGTGAATGATGTTAAATCCTATCCCCAGTTTTTACCGGGGTGCACCGGTAGCCGCGTACTGGAGTCGACTCCGGGACAAATGACTGCCGCAGTGGATGTCTCCAAAGCAGGGATTAGCAAAACGTTCACCACGCGTAACCAACTGACCAGTAACCAGAGCATCCTGATGCATCTGGTCGATGGACCGTTTAAGAAACTGATTGGCGGCTGGAAGTTTACGCCGTTAAGCCAGGACGCGTGTCGCATTGAGTTTCATCTCGATTTCGAGTTCACGAATAAACTCATCGAGCTGGCGTTTGGCCGCATCTTTAAAGAGCTGGCTTCGAATATGGTGCAGGCTTTCACGGTTCGCGCGAAAGAGGTTTACAGTGTCAGCGTCGGCTAAAATTGTCGTTGAAGTGGCATATGCGCTGCCCGAAAAACAGTATTTACAGCGCGTAACGCTGCAGCAGGGCGCAACGGTGGAAGAGGCTATCCGCGCTTCCGGGCTGCTGGAATTGCGTAATGATATCGATCTCAGCAAAAATAAAGTGGGCATCTACAGCCGTCCGGTAAAGCTTGCTGATGTTCTGCATGACGGCGATCGGGTGGAAATTTATCGGCCGCTGATTGCCGATCCCAAAGAGCTGCGCAGGCAGCGAGCAGAGAAATCCGCTAAAAAATAACAGACAATAAAAAAGGTGCTCATTGAGCACCTTTTTTTGATCTCTCAAACCTACTTATTGTCGGTCAGGGCAGGTTTGTTATCAATGTTGGTCAATACGCCGCTGCTGTTAAAGGTCAGCGTCAGCGTTTGCTGAGTTACGCCTTCATGTCCAGGTTGCTGACGGAACACATAGAACCAGGTGTTTGTGCCAAAAGGATCGGACATCATTGGGGTACCCAGAGCATAAGCAACCTGCTGTTGCGTCATGCCTGTACGCACTTTGGCGACATCGGTCGGTGTCAGATAATTTCCCTGGTTGATGTCAGGGCGGTAAACCACTCGCTCCAGAGTGGAACAGCCTGCAGTCAACATCAGTAGTACTGCTGCAGCAGCAGTCAGCGTTTTACAGCGCATAGTGATTTGATTCCTTTTCGGGCCCGAGCAGTACGCGGCTCATATGTAATATGCCGATGATAATAGACCTTTCACCACTTTAAAACCTTTTGCTGTCGGGTCGGTCGGCGATTTTATGTTGAACTCAGACCTTCACAAGGGAAAAAAGTTTATGCCGCCAGCAGTTCTTTTGCGTTTGCGAGGGTATTGCGCGTGACTTCGCTTCCGCCAAGTAAGCGGGCTAACTCCTGCAGACGCGCGCGTTTATCAAGCGGCTGCATGTGTGTTTCCGTCATTGCGCCGTCAGTTTCCTTGCTGACATAGAAATGTTGATGACCACAACCAGCAACCTGCGGCAGGTGAGTCACGCACATAACCTGGGTTGATTCCCCCAACTGACGCAGCATTTTGCCCACGACCGCAGCCGTCGGACCGCTGATGCCGACATCAACCTCATCGAAAATCAGCGCCGGGGTTTCCATTTTACGTGCGGTAATAACCTGAATAGCCAGAGCGATGCGCGACAGCTCGCCGCCAGAAGCAACTTTCGCGATCGGCTGTAACGGCTGACCCGGGTTAGTGGTAACTTTAAACTCCACACGATCGGCGCCGTCCGCGCTCAGATGGTGCTCATCAAATTTTACATCAATGCAAAAGAGACCATGCGGCATCGAAAGGGTATGCATACTCTCGGTAATGAGTTGTCCCAGTTCCTGCGCATAATGCTGGCGCTGTTGGTGCAACCTTTTTGCTGTTTCCAGCGCCTGCTGGTGGTGATTGTTCACCGCCAGGGTTAAGGTTTCGAGCGAGTCGGCCTGATCGTCAAGTTGCTGTTGCTCATCTAACAAAGACTGATAGAACTGCGGCAACGCTTCCGGGGAGACGTGATGCTTACGTGCCAACGAGATTTGCTTTGAAATACGCTGCTCAAGTTCGAACAAACGGTTAGGGTCTAAATCCAGACGATCGCAATAGTGGCGCAGTTCATCGCTGGCTTCGCTGAGCTGAATGGTTGCCTCTTCCAGCATATCCAGGATACCGGAAAGTTTGCCGTCCATGCCTGCGAGTTCAGTGACCAGGTGCTTTGCGTTGTACAATTGGCTCTGCAGATTGATGTCTTCGCCATCCGCGAGGATAGCCAGCGCCTGCTGGCTGGTGGTGAGCAATTGCCCGCTGTTAGCCAGACGCTTGTACTCTTCATCAATTTGCTCAAACTCGCCCGGCTGCGGGTTGAATTCGTTCAATTCTTTTAGCTGATATTGCAACAGTTCCGCCCGTGCTGCGCGTTCCTGACTTTGTTGCTGATGATGCGCCAGATCGCGGCAGCTTTGGTGCCATAGCTGATAGCGCGCGGTCATTTCCTGGGTCAGGGATGCTTCATTGGCGTAACCATCAAGCAGGAATTTTTGGTGTTCGGATTTCGTCAGAAGCTGGTGCGCGTGCTGGCCGTGGATTTGAATCAGCAACTGGCCCAGCTCACGAAGCTGTGACAGCGGAACGGCGGTACCGTTAATAAAGCCACGGGAGCGGCCGTCGCTGCTGATCACGCGACGCAGCAAGCACTCACGGCCATCTTCAAGCTGGTTCTCTTCCAGCCAGCGCAAAGCTGCTGGGGTGTCTTTTAAGGCGAAACGGGCGCAGAGGTCGGCTCGCGCAGCGCCTGCGCGCACCATGTCAGCGTCTGCGCGCCCGCCCAGGCACAAACCGAGAGCATCAATGGCAATGGACTTACCCGCACCTGTCTCACCGGTGATGACGGTCATGCCGTTCTGGAAATCGATCTCAAGTTCACGAACGATAGCAAAATTGCTGATGGTCAGTTGTGCCAACATAGCTGTTTTCCTGTATGAAAAACCATAACTGTAATTACATACAGTATAAACTGGTTTTTTATACAGTAAAGAGGTTGGCGTTAAATTAGAATAATTTTTTTGACCAGCCCAGTTTTGTACTTAATGTATTGAAATAGCTGTAATCTTTTGGATGTATCAGGTTCAGATGATAATCACAGCGACGGATCAATACGTCTTCCCCTTCCTGTATCGGCAGGGCGATTTGGCTGTCGCAACTGATCTCCAGATCGCTACGGCGATGAGAAAAGCGCAGGCGAATGGTGCTGCTGCTATTGATCACCAGCGGACGCGCAGAAAGCGTATGCGGGAACATCGGCACCAGCGTAATGGCATCCAGAGATGGCGTCAGAATTGGGCCTCCGGCAGAGAGGGAGTAGGCGGTAGAACCGGTAGGCGTAGAGATAATTAGCCCGTCGGAACGCTGAGAGAAAGCAAAGATTTCATCGATATACACTTCGAACTCAATCATGTGCGCCACTTTGCCTGGATGCAGTACCACTTCGTTGATTGCGGTGCTGATGCGCTTCTGGCAATCCTGCTGGCATACCTGGGCTTCGAGTAAAAAGCGTTTTTCGCTGATGTAGTGGCCTTCCAGCACGTCGGCTAATTGTTGGTGGGCATTGTCTGGATCGAGGTCGGTGAGGAAACCGAGGTTACCACGGTTAATGCCGATAACCTTGATGTCATAACGTGCCAGGGTGCGCGCAGCGCCCAGCATATTGCCGTCGCCACCGACGACGACGGCGAGGTCTGCCTGCTGGCCAATCTCCGCGAGCGTACCGGTTTTCACATTTTTCAGCTGTAGCTCGTGAGCGATTTGTTGCTCCACGATAACCTCATAACCTTTGGTGCACAGCCAACGGTAGAGCATTTCATGTGTTGTCAGTGCAGTGGGGTGACGTGGATGCCCCACAATGCCAATACACTTGAAATGATTGTTCATTTTCTCGAGGTCCTTGTAACGAAGATTAGTGACAATGTGAGTACTTCCCTTGAAACCCTGAATCTTATCCCCATAATAATCCAGGTTAGCGAGATGAATGCGAAAAAAACGCGGAGAAATTCATGAGTAGTAAAGAACAGAAAACGCCTGAGGGGCAAGCCCCGGAAGAAATTATCATGGATCAGCACGAAGAAGTTGAGGCGGTTGAACCAGACGCTTCTGCTGAGCAGGTGGATCCGCGCGATGAAAAAATTGCGAATCTGGAAGCTCAGCTTGCTGAGGCCGAAACTCGCGAGCGCGACAGCGTGTTGCGTATCAAAGCGGAAATGGAAAACCTGCGTCGTCGTACCGAACTGGACGTAGAAAAAGCGCATAAATTTGCGCTGGAAAAATTCGTCAACGAGCTGCTGCCGGTGCTGGACAGTCTGGATCGTGCGCTGGAAGTAGCGGACAAAGACAATGATGCGATGGCACCGATGATTGAAGGTATTGAGCTGACGCGTAAGTCAATGCTGGATGTGGTGGCGAAGTTTGGTGTGCAGGTGGTTGCGGATATCGATGTGCCGATGGACCCGAACGTGCATCAGGCCATTGCAATGGTAGAGTCTGACGACGTTGCTGCCGGTAATGTGCTGATGGTCATGCAAAAAGGCTATACCCTGAACGGACGTACCATCCGTGCGGCGATGGTCTCCGTGGCGAAAGCCAAAGGCTAATCAGCCTCGGGCCGGGTAATGCTGATGCGCTACCCGGTCCGGACTCCTCTCACTGGTCCGATACGCTCTCGCGTAGCGGTGTAACCGGCAACACCTGTACCTGTTTGATCATATTGTCCTGCACGTCGAGAATATCGATATCGTACTGCCCAATACGCACTCGCGTGCCGGCAACCGGGATCTCTTCCAGCGCTTCAAGAATAATACCGTTCACGGTACGTGCGTCATCCTCCGGCAAGTGCCAGTTAAACGCCTTATTGATTTCACGAACGTTGGCGCTGCCGTCAATGATCACTGAGCCATCATTCTGCGGCGTCACCTCTTCGGCAAGCGTCGGTGACATTGATGTGGTGAAATCGCCGACAATCTCTTCCAGAATATCTTCGACCGTGACCAGCCCCTGAATATCGCCATATTCATTGACCACCAGACCCACTTTCTTCTTATTGCGCTGAAATTTAATGAGCTGGGTGCTGAGGGGCGTACCTTCCGGGACGTAATAAATTTCGTCAGCCGCGCGTAACATGGTCTCTTTGGTGAACTCTTTTTTCTCCGCCATTAATCGCCAGGCTTCGCGTACGCGCAGCATACTGATGGCATCGTCGAGTGAGTCGCGGTACAGCACAATACGACCGTGGGGGGAGTGCGAAAGCTGGCGCACGATTGATTTCCAGTCCTCGTTAATATCAATGCCGATGATTTCACTGCGCGGCACCATGATGTCATCGACGCTGACTTTTTCCAGATCCAGCACGGACAGCAGCATATCCTGATTACGACGTGAGATTTGGGAGCGTGATTCATTCACCAGCGTTCGCAGTTCATCTTTACTCAGCGAACCGCTCACCACGATATCCGTTTTGATACCCATCATGCGCATCAGCAGACGGGTGATGGTATTAAGCAACCAGACCAGCGGCATCATGATGATTTGCAGGGGGGCCAGCAAAAAACTGCTCGGGTAGGCGACTTTTTCTGGATACAGCGCGGCAATGGTCTTTGGCAGTACTTCGGCAAAAACCAGTACCACAAACGTTAGCACCCCGGTGGCGATGGCGACGCCGGCATCGCCATACAGGCGCATACCGACAATAGTGCCAAGCGCAGAGGCCAGAATATTCACCAGGTTATTCCCGATCAGTACCAGGCTTATCAGGCGATCCGGCTTGCGAAGTAACTTTTCAACGCGTTTTGCCTGACGATTACCTTGCTTGGCCCGATGCCGCAGACGATAGCGATTCAGAGTCATCATTCCGGTTTCAGAACCGGAAAAATAGGCGGAAATGACCACCATGATGAGAAGCGTGACAATGAGCGTGGTGGTGGAGATGTGTTCCACGTAGGGTTCCTTAAAGATTTAACTCACGAACTGCTGCAGTATACGGCTGCCGAAATAGGCCAGCGTCAGAATGACTGCGCCTGCGACGTTAAACCATACGACGCGACGTCCGCGCCAGCCTTCATGGTAATGCCCCCACAACAGAACGATATAGACAAACCATGCCACGATAGAAAGAACGGCTTTATCAATATTTTCAGTACTGAACAGGTTATGCATGTAAAACAGGCCAGTACACAGAGTGAGCGTCAGCAGAACCACGCCGATCTGGGTGATATGAAACATTTTCCGCTCAATGCTCATCAGTGGCGGCATTTCATTACTGAACGCCAGTTTTTTGTTTTTCAATTGATAATCGATCCAGGCCAGCTGTAGTGCATACAGCGCGGCGATAATCAGCGTGGCGTAAGCAAACAGCGATAGCCCGATGTGAATCATCATGCCCGGTGTCGCTTCGAGATGAGTGATGAACTCGTTAGGCATAAACGTCGCGAAGGCGAGGTTGATCAGAGCAAAGGCGTAGACAATGGGCAGTAATAGCCAGCCACGGTTGCGTGAAGCGACGATAGTCATTACCGTGCAGATCATCAGGCTAACCAGCGAGCCAACGTTCAACAGGCTCAGGTTTTGTCCGCTTTCACCGCCGGGCAGGATACGCGCTTCCAGGGCGATAGCATGGCTTACCAGCGCGACGACCGCAGAAAGAATAGCCATACGCCGCCAGCCGCTGTTTTTTTGCAGCAGAGCGGGAATAATCAGCGCGAGGCTGACTGAGTAGGCGACAAGGGCGAGCAGAGCAAAAACGGGCATATTAGGTGTCGACAGTTGGCCAGTGATAAAGAAAAGCAGTATAGCGTTACGTGACCGCTGCTCCAACCGTTGCATAACAACAAAGGCGGCTTCATGTTATACTGCGACAAATTTCTGTTGATGTGTCGCTGTCGCGACCGACCGTTTCCACCCCAGGCGAGAGACAATGTTTGATAATTTAACCGATCGTTTGTCGCGCACGCTGCGCAATATCAGTGGCCGTGGACGCCTTACTGAAGACAACGTTAAAGAGACGCTGCGCGAAGTGCGCATGGCGCTGCTGGAGGCTGACGTAGCGCTGCCGGTAGTGCGTGAGTTTATCAATCGCGTAAAAGAGAAAGCGGTTGGTCATGAAGTTAACAAAAGCCTGACGCCGGGTCAGGAATTCGTCAAGATTGTCCGTAACGAGCTGGTTGCGGCAATGGGCGAAGAAAACCAGACCCTGAATCTGGCTGCTCAGCCGCCTGCCGTCGTGCTGATGGCGGGCTTGCAGGGGGCAGGTAAAACCACCAGCGTGGGTAAGCTGGGGAAATTCCTGCGTGAGAAGCACAAGAAGAAAGTGCTGGTGGTCTCTGCGGACGTTTATCGCCCGGCGGCGATTAAACAGCTGGAAACGCTGGCCGAGCAGGTTGGTGTGGACTTCTTCCCGTCGGATGTCGGTCAAAAACCGGTCGATATCGTCAACGCCGCGCTGAAAGAAGCCAAACTCAAATTCTACGACGTGCTGCTGGTGGATACCGCCGGTCGTCTGCACGTTGACGAAGCGATGATGGACGAAATCAAACAGGTCCACGCTTCTATCAAGCCGGTAGAAACGCTGTTTGTCGTCGATGCGATGACCGGTCAGGATGCCGCCAATACCGCAAAAGCCTTTAACGAAGCGCTGCCATTAACCGGCGTGGTGCTGACCAAAGTTGATGGTGATGCTCGTGGCGGTGCGGCGCTTTCTATTCGTCATATCACCGGCAAGCCGATTAAATTCCTCGGCGTCGGCGAGAAAACCGAAGCGCTGGAGCCGTTCCACCCGGATCGTATTGCTTCACGTATTCTCGGCATGGGCGACGTGCTGTCGCTGATCGAAGATATCGAAAGCAAAGTTGACCGCGCGCAGGCAGAGAAATTAGCCAGCAAGCTGAAAAAAGGCGACGGCTTCGATCTCAACGATTTCCTTGAGCAGCTCAAGCAGATGAAAAACATGGGCGGTATGGCAAGCCTGATGGGCAAACTGCCGGGTATGGGTCAGATCCCTGACAATGTGAAATCGCAGATGGACGATAAAGTGCTGGTGCGTATGGAAGCCATCATCAACTCGATGACGATGAAAGAACGCGCTAAGCCGGAAATCATCAAAGGTTCCCGTAAACGCCGTATTGCTACCGGCTGCGGTATGCAGGTACAGGACGTTAACCGCCTTCTGAAACAGTTCGACGACATGCAGCGCATGATGAAGAAAATGAAGAAAGGCGGGATGGCGAAGATGATGCGGAGTATGAAGGGGATGATGCCGCCAGGCTTCCCGGGCCGCTAATTTCCCGGCCTGGCTCACTTGCTACTTCGGCACCGGGTGTGCTCGCCATCCTCACGTACTGTGTGTACGCTGCGGTGGCTGCGCGCACGCCGGCACCGAGCTCGCTGCGCCGCCGACGGCCTTCTACAGCAGAGTTATTAACTGTTGATTGCTTTTTTCCCAGAAATCAGTAAAATTTTCGGGCTTTTAATATGACACCGGGTCCCTTCCCTCGATGGGGCCCGGTGTTTTATTCACACAAGAGGATGTTATGGTTACTATTCGTTTAGCTCGTCACGGCGCTAAAAAGCGTCCGTTCTACCAGGTTGTTGTCACCGACAGCCGTAATGCACGCAACGGTCGCTTCATCGAGCGCGTTGGCTTCTTTAACCCAATCGCTAGCGAAAAAGAAGAAGGCACTCGCCTGGATCTGGATCGCATCGCTCACTGGGTTGGCCAGGGCGCGACTATTTCTGATCGCGTAGCTACGCTGATCAAAGCAGCAAACAAAGCAGCTTAATCTGTCACGGTGGTCATGATGAGCAAGCAACTCGCCGCGCAGGCTCCTGTGGAACCCATCGTTTTGGGGAAAATGGGGTCTTCTTACGGTATTCGTGGTTGGCTCAGAGTGTTTTCTTCCACTGAAGACGCCGAAAGCATTTTTGACTATCAGCCCTGGTTTATCCAGAAGGCGGGTCAGTGGCAGCAAGTACAGCTGGAAAGCTGGAAGCACCACAATCAGGATCTGATCATCAAGCTGAAAGGCGTTGACGATCGTGATTCGGCGAATCTACTGACCAATTGCGAAATTGTCGTGGATTCCTCGCAGTTGCCAGCGCTGGAAGATGGTTCCTACTACTGGAAAGACCTTATGGGCTGCCAGGTAGTGACCACTGAAGGCTACGATCTCGGTAAAGTCGTCGATATGATGGAAACCGGTTCGAATGACGTCATCGTCATCAAGGCAAACCTGAAAGATGCGTTTGGTATCAAGGAACGTCTTGTACCGTTCCTCGATGGGCAGGTTATCAAGAAAGTCGATCTCGCTACTCGTACTATCGAAGTAGATTGGGATCCTGGTTTTTAAACCACCGGATAAACGGTAAAAGTCGGCGTTATGGGGATTGGCTTGTGTTTATAGGTATCGTTAGCCTGTTTCCTGAAATGTTCCGCGCAATTACCGATTACGGGGTAACTGGCCGGGCAGTAAAAAATGGCCTGCTGAACATCCAGAGCTGGAGTCCTCGAGACTTTACTCATGACCGGCACCGTACCGTGGACGATCGTCCTTACGGCGGCGGACCGGGGATGTTAATGATGGTGCAACCCTTACGGGACGCCATTCATGCAGCAAAAGCTGCGGCTGGTGAAGGCGCAAAGGTGATTTATCTGTCACCTCAGGGACGCAAGCTTGATCAAGCGGGCGTCAGCGAACTGGCCACGAATCAAAAGCTGATTCTGGTGTGTGGTCGCTATGAAGGTATCGATGAGCGCGTGATTCAAACCGAAATTGATGAAGAATGGTCAATCGGCGATTACGTCCTCAGCGGTGGTGAGTTACCGGCAATGACGCTGATCGATTCCGTTTCCCGGTTTATTCCGGGGGTTCTGGGTCATGAAGCATCAGCAATCGAAGATTCGTTTGCTGACGGGTTGCTGGACTGTCCACACTATACCCGACCTGAAGTGTTAGAGCAGATGGAAGTACCGGCAGTATTACTGTCGGGGAACCACGCTGAGATACGTCGCTGGCGTTTGAAACAGTCGCTGGGCCGGACCTGGCTTAGAAGACCTGAACTTCTGGAAAACCTGGCTCTGACTGAAGAGCAAGCAAGGTTGCTGGCGGAGTTCAAAAAGGAACACGCACAACAGCAACATAAACATGATGGGCAGGCGTAAGCCCCCAATATCAGTTTACCCAGGATAAGAGATTAAATTATGAGCAACATTATTAAGCAACTTGAACAAGAACAGATGAAGCAGGACGTACCTTCCTTCCGTCCGGGTGATACCGTGGAAGTGAAAGTATGGGTTGTTGAAGGTTCCAAAAAACGTCTGCAGGCATTTGAGGGCGTGGTTATCGCTATTCGTAGCCGCGGTCTGCACTCTGCATTCACTGTTCGTAAAATTTCCAACGGCGAAGGCGTTGAGCGTGTCTTCCAGACTCACTCTCCGGTAGTTGACAGCATTGCTGTTAAACGTCGTGGTGCTGTTCGTAAAGCTAAACTGTACTACCTGCGTGAGCGCACTGGTAAGTCTGCTCGTATCAAAGAGCGTCTTAACTAAGATTCGCGCAAGCGACATCCTGTTAGAAAAGGGCTGGCCGAAAGGCTGGCCCTTTTTTTATCGCGATATTTACTGATGGGAACAAACTGACTGCCGGGGGACTTTACATACTCTCTGGATACAGTCAGCCGGGGATGATTACGGTGTGGCGATCACGACCGCGACACGGCGGTTTTCAGCACGACCTTTAGAGGTCTGGTTACTGGCGATAGGGTATTTCTTCCCGAGTCCCTGGGTGGTCAGATTGGTACGGGGAATATTAGCGCCTTGTGCCCAGGCATCGGCCACGACATTCGCGCGTTTGAGCGACAGAGCTTCGTTGTAGCTGTCTTCGCCGTAGTTATCCGTATGACCATCCAGACGAGCATGGTTTAGCCCGGTAGCAGCCAGTTTGGATGCCATTTCCTGAATCTGCTTTTCACTTTCCGGACGTAGCTTATAGTCGTTTTTATCAAACAGGATATTGTCAGACAGGCCAAGAGACCAGTTTCCTGAAACTTCGCTAAATCCGTACGATTTCATAGCTGCAATTTGCTCTGGGGTAAATTTTCCCTGAGGTGCCTGACAGCCTGCCACGATCAGTAAAAGCAGAAAAAACGGTGAAAATAGGCGTTTTAACATGTGTGTAATTCCTTATTTAATAATGCGTTCAGAACGCAAATGTTTGGCCTGATACATATTTTGATCGGCAAGTTCTTGTAATTTCTCGGCAGAGGCATGTTCCCACGTCAGCGCAAAGCCAATGCTGAGTGTCATGCTTGCCAGATGACCATTGTGCAGGTCAAAAGGTCGGTTAAACGCTTGTGACAGTGCGGCACAGATACGCTGAACTTCGTATTCTGAGTGAACGCTATACAGCACCATGGCAAACTCATCGCCGCCAAGCCTGTAGGGGTGATGTCGATCACCTCCAAACTCGGACAGCCTTTTTGCAACTTCAATCAGGACACGGTCGCCCGCTGCGTGGCCCCAGGTATCGTTAATAAATTTAAAATTATCACCATCAAGGAATAGCAATGCAGAACTGCTGCGGGCAGCATCGTCGTTCATCAGGGCGTTAATGCTGCTGCGAAATGCGGCGCGATTTGCCAGTCCTGTCAGAGGATCATGTAATGCGGTGCGCAAAAGCTGAGCGTTCTTTGCCTGCAACCGAAGTTGCCATTCCTCCATTTCGTCCAACAGGCTATTAAAATCCTGAGCAAAAAGATGAAATTCTTCGATACGTTCTTCTGAAACACGTCGTGAAAAGTTACGGTTGGTACGGACATCATGTACCACCTCGGTGATATTTTGCAGGGCTTCTACTACGCCATTGTGCAAATAGCGAGTGAGCATTAATGCAATGCCTGATGCCAGCAGAATGCATCCGGTAAGAACGGCCAGCGACAGATAAATGAAATGGCTGATCACGCTATCGCGGGCAGTCAGGCGCACTTCACCAATAACATTGCCATTATGCAAAATGGGCTGCGTGACCGGTTGTGGAAACAACCAGTGGCTGATCAAACCGCTGATCTTTTCCGTGGTGTCCTGCGCGTCATAGCGCCAGGTGGCGATCACGTTCTGATTTTTATTACGCACTTCCGCTACGGAAAACTGCCCTTGTTGCCCTAGCGCCGCCAGAGTTTCTGTTGCCGCAACACTGTCAGAAAAAACTAATGCAGCTTCAAGTGTACGAGTCATAGTGGCTGCGGTCAGGTCCAGGTTCTTTTGCGCATACTGTCTTAATGCCAGCACGGAGGAAATGCTAAGCAGTAGCCAGATCAACGTCATGGTGACCAGGACGCTGATTATGCTGATACGCCGTAATGTCCGCTTAAACGTCGGGCGTGTTATGGGAGAATGGCCCTTATCCATGCTTTTTATTCCGTGCTAGCATCAATACGTCTGGACTGACCCTTACGCCACTGCGTGAAAGGGAATCCATATTTACGGAAAATCTCACATCTTCATCTTTAATTATGAGGCAAAAGGCACTGCCAATAACGCATTCGGGATTCTGTTCAGCAATTAATAACAGTGCCTTTGTCGGATATTTATTCTTTAATTCCACCTGATAACCAGGGGATTCTTTTCCAAAATAAAAACCATCACACTGCGAAACTAATATTTCTTGTTCCGTACGAATGATGACGGGAAGATAGGGTAAAGCACCAGTACTGGTATCTCCCAGTACACTGGAAAAACGCGATGAAGAGAAAATACACAGTTTTGGTGGCCCGGAAAGTGCAGGCCAGTGTGTATAACTGACGATGCCGGAAACCATCGCGCGTACAGATTTTGCTTCTTCCGTAACGCTCTGGGCGTACAGCGGTAATCCGGTCAGGAGCAGTGCCAGTAGAAGTATGAGTCGGTAAGAATAGCTCATGAATAGTTACCTACCAGCGGTTGCCGTAAAGCGTCGAAATACACTCAAGATTGTTTGAGACAAAATAACATTATTTTCCTAAGTCGTCATTATTCCGGGTATAAAGCTATGGATAATTTAAGTTAAATCTTATGCGTATATAAAATATAAGCTATTGTTTAATTTAATCTTATAGCGGCATTACCTTCGTTTGCCCCTTTTTGCCAGGCGTTGTGTAACAGGTCAACATTTTCGACAGTATCGCAACTTGGGGGAAAGGTTTTCCCGGCCAGACCCCTGGCGTAAACAAAATCCTGCTGGCAGGTTTTACGTTGTCCCTCGGCGTAACCCTTAAGATATTCCGTACGATCGACTTCTGGATCATTGTAATTGTCGGCAAGAATTTCATTATCTTTAACCGCATAGCCTGAAATGGCATCGCGTATGCCGGCATCGTACCAGTCGGTGCCAGTCCAGGTAGGGGCGTGAGTATAGGGGTCTATCTGACATCCGCTAAGAAGTAGTATTAATAAGGTGCTGATGAGTTGCTTCATTGCCTGTGCTCCCGCGTTTTTTTAAGCATAGTGGATCTGATATCAGGATGGTGTAAATTTAAATATACACGCAGACAGGCTTTATTTAGTGTTTAATAGCGCACTGTAAATTAAAATTTACGGATTATGGATTGAAATCTTTACCTGTTGTGATATCGTTATTTCCTCCTCGCTGAGGATCAACTATCGCAAACGAGCTAAACAGGATCACCATCATGCAAAAAGACGCGCTGAACAACGTACATATTACCGACGAACAGGTTCTGATGACTCCGGAACAGCTGAAAGCTGAGTTTCCGCTGAGCCAGGCACAAGAGGCGCAAATCGCCCAGTCGCGTAAAACCATTTCAGATATTATCTCCGGTCGCGATCCGCGTCTGCTGGTGGTATGTGGTCCGTGCTCCATTCACGATCCTGAAATGGCAATTGAGTACGCTCGTCGATTTAAAGCCCTTGCCGCAGAGGTCAGCGATAACCTCTACCTGGTGATGCGCGTCTATTTTGAAAAACCCCGTACTACCGTTGGTTGGAAAGGGTTAATTAACGATCCTCATATGGATGGCTCTTTTGATGTTGAAGCTGGACTGAAAATTGCGCGTCAGTTGCTGCTTGAACTGGTAAATATGGGACTTCCGCTGGCAACTGAAGCCCTGGATCCTAATAGCCCGCAATACCTGGGCGATCTGTTTAGCTGGTCAGCAATCGGTGCGCGTACCACGGAATCACAGACTCACCGTGAAATGGCTTCTGGTCTTTCGATGCCGGTTGGCTTTAAGAACGGCACTGACGGCAGCCTGGCCACCGCGATCAACGCCATGCGTGCCGCGGCGCAGTCACACCGTTTTGTCGGTATTAACCAGGCAGGGCAGGTAGCGCTGCTGCAAACTCAGGGCAATCCGGACGGTCATGTGATCCTGCGTGGCGGCAAAGCGCCGAACTACAGCCCGGCAGATGTTGCCCAGTGCGAAAAAGAGATGGAACAGGCGGGACTAAGACCTTCCCTGATGGTAGATTGCAGTCATGGTAACTCCAATAAAGATTACCGCCGTCAGCCTGCCGTGGCTGAATCCGTGATTGCGCAAATCAAAGATGGCAATCGCTCGATCATTGGTTTGATGATTGAAAGTAATATTCATGAAGGCAACCAGTCTTCCGAACAGCCGCGCAGCGCAATGAAATACGGCGTGTCCGTAACCGATGCCTGCATTAGCTGGGAAATGACGGATGCGCTACTGCGTGAAATTAGCCTGGATTTAAACGGCCAGCTGTCGGCGCGTGTAGCATAAGAGGTTGGTTATGGTTGCTGAATTGACCGCATTACGCGATCAAATTGATGAAGTCGACAAGGCGCTGCTGGATTTGCTGGCACGCCGCCTGGAGCTGGTTGCCGAAGTCGGTGAAGTAAAAAGCCGCTTTGGGCTGCCGATTTACGTGCCGGAGCGGGAGGCCTCTATGTTGGCTTCACGCCGCGCGGAAGCGGAAGCCCTTGGCGTACCGCCGGATCTGATTGAAGATGTGCTGCGCCGGGTTATGCGCGAGTCCTACTCCAGTGAAAATGACAAAGGATTCAAAACGCTTTGTCCTTCCCTACGACCGGTAGTGATCGTCGGCGGCGGTGGCCAGATGGGGCGTCTTTTCGAAAAAATGCTCACTCTGTCAGGTTATCAGGTGCGGATCCTGGAACAGCAGGACTGGGATCGCGCGTCGGAGATCGTCTCTGATGCAGGCATGGTGATCGTCAGCGTGCCGATCCACGTCACCGAGCAGGTGATCGCTAAATTACCGCGTCTGCCGTCTGACTGTATCCTGGTCGATTTGGCATCGGTGAAAAATGGTCCTTTACAGGCGATGCTGGCAGCGCACGATGGTCCGGTGGTGGGATTACATCCCATGTTTGGTCCGGACAGCGGCAGTCTGGCAAAACAGGTGGTTGTCTGGTGTGATGGACGTCAGCCGGACGCCTATCAGTGGTTCCTGGAACAGATTCAGGTCTGGGGCGCGCGGCTGCATCGGATCAGCGCCGTTGAACACGACCAGAATATGGCGTTTATTCAGGCCTTGCGTCACTTTGCGACCTTCGCCTATGGTCTGCACCTGGCGGAAGAAAACGTGCAACTGGAACAATTACTGGCGCTCTCTTCGCCGATTTACCGCCTTGAACTGGCGATGGTTGGACGCCTGTTTGCCCAGGATCCGCAGCTGTATGCCGATATCATTATGTCGTCTGAGAGCAACCTTGCGCTGATCAAACGCTACTATCAACGTTTTGGTGAGGCGATTGGTTTACTGGAGCAGGGCGATAAGCAAGCGTTTATCGACAGCTTCCGTAAGGTGGAGCACTGGTTTGGCGATTATGCGAAACGCTTCCAGAGCGAAAGCCGTACTTTGTTGCGCCAGGCGAATGACAGCCGTCCTTAACTAAGATGCCGGATAAGCCTGGCGCCATCCGGCATTGTCACGTTAACTCGGATCGACCGGCACCACGTTCTCACTCGGGTAACATCCCAGCACCTTCATCGAACGCGTAATCTCCCCCAATTCCTTTAACGCCTTTTGCATTTGGGGGGATTCCAGATTCGCCTGGATATCAAGATAAAACATCTCTTCCCATGGATTGCCGTGAATCGGGCGTGACTCCAGTTTAGTCATAATCAGATTATGGTTGCGCAGTACCAGCAGCGCTTCAACCAGCGCACCGGCCTGTTGGCCTGTTGCCATCAGCAGCGTGGTTTTCGCCGGAACCTGGTCGGAAACATTGATAGCCTTGCGTGCCAGTACCACAAAGCGGGTGATGTTTTGTGTCTGGTTTGCTTCGATATGCTCGAGAACCTGCAAACCATACAGTACGCCTCCGGCTTCGCTCCCCAATGCGGCTACGCGCGGTGAGTTAGCTTGTGCAACTTTTTCCATCGCCGCTGAGGTGCTTTCGGTGTACTCAATCTTCCAGTGTGGGTAACGGCTCAGGAACTTGCTGCACTGTTGGAACGGCTGCGGGTGGCTGTATACCGTATCAATGGTCTCGAGATCGGTTGTGCCGGATACCAGTACGCAGTGGTCAATCGTAATAGTCATCTCGCCAACGATAGACAGACTGGTGTGCTGCAGCAGGTCGTAGACGTCGTTAATCCCACCGGAGCTGGTGTTTTCAATCGGGACCACCGCATAGTCAGCTTGTCCGGTTTCGACCTGATTAAAGATATCGGCAAATTTCGCGCAGCCGCTTTCAATGAATTGTTCAAAATGACGGGCAGCGTACTGACGTGCGGCGAGGTGTGAGTATGAGCCTTTTGGCCCAAGGAAGGCGACGCGCGCGGAATGGGGGTTAATTTTGTTCAGATGTTGCTGGAGCAGTGCCTGCTGCGTCAGGACGGAGTCTTCGATAATCAGTTGGAACAAGCGGGTGATATAGTGCGCGTCGAGATGATGCGCTTTGCCAAGCTGAATCAGCCGGTCTAACAGATCGCGTTCGCGGTCGATATCACGTACTGGACGATGTGAAAGCAGTTTAGCTTTACCGACTTCTACGGCCAGCCCACGCCGTTCAGCCAGCAGGGCCAGTAATTTTTCATCCAGCGAACTGATTTTATCGCGCAGCGCCAGCAATGGGTTTTCCGATGTCATAGTGTTGCCTTTCTTGTTATCAATAAAAAAGGCCCCCCGTTGTGGGAGGCCTTATTGTTCGTCTTCGCATTCTTTATCACACGACGAAACGCCTCCCATTCAGGGGAAGGTAAAAAAGAATGCGAAGAAGAACGGGACAAGTTTCATGTAATTTTCCTTTGGCTACGTCAGTAAAGTACCCGTACTGTTTTCACCCTGTCAACAAAAAACGCGCCCGAAGGCGCGTTGGCGATACACTCAATGTAAGGGACTACTCTTCTTCTGCTTCGACGAAGTTAGCGTCTTTGACTGAAGTTGTTGCACGACGGGCTTCGCCTTTGTGCTGCACTTTATTGAGCTGCCGTTCCAGCTTGTTGATCAAATCGTTAATTGCGGTGTACATATCCTCGTGTTTTGCGCTGGCGACCAGATGTCCGTTCGGTGTATTGATGGTGGCATCAGCAATGAAACCCTGTGGCTCCTTAGACAGAATGATATGTGGATTAATCAGATGAGTTTGCCATTTTTCAAGTTTGGCGAGACGGTCTGCGACATGCTGGCGAATTGCCGGAGTAATTTCCATTTGTTTACTGGTAATGTTCATTGTCATAAATTTTACCTCTTGTCTTTCCCGTCTTGGTAATTCCAGCATACCGTTCCTAATGTCAAAATGTGTGATTTAAATCACATTATTTTGTCGCTTTTTGTCAAGAAAACCTTTTTGTGAGGCACCGCAGGAACAAGCGATTTTTTACTTGAGGAATAGCAGAAAGCAGGCCATATTTGATGAGATGCGTTGGAGCTAAACCGCTTCAGTTATGGCGTAAACGGATAAAAAAACGGCAGCCCTTGGGGCTGCCGTTTTGCATTCTGAGGTAAATCAGGTATTGCTGCTGTTGGCGGCAATGATCTTCGCTACTTTTTCTGCCTGCGCATTCATTTGCATCTGGCGATAAGCGTTTTCCATCAACGGCAGAGCATCACGTGTTGCCTGGGTATCCGGGTAGTCGCGCAGCATGCCTTCCACACGGTTTACCACCGCCACCCATGCGCCACGGGCAGTGTAATATTCCGCAACGGAGTATTCATACTTCGCCAGACGATCTTTCAGGAACACCAGACGTTTAGTGGCGTCAGTGGTGTACTGGCTGTTCGGGTAGCCACGTACCAGTTTGGAAAAGTCATTAAACGCAGCTCGGGCATGTTGTGGATCGCGATCGCTGCGATCAACCCCAAAGAATCCTTGCAGTGCGCTATCATCCAACGCCATATTGGTCAGGCCACGCATATACATGACATAATCAATGTTAGGGTGTGTCGGATTAAGACGGATAAAACGATCGATGGCAGCCTGAGCAAGTGGCAGATCGGCGTTTTTGTAGTAGGCGTAGATGAGATCTAATTGCACCTGCTGAGAATACGGTCCAAATGGATAACGGTTATCCAACGCTTCCAATTGCGTTATTGCCTGTTTCCAGTTACCGTCCTGCAGCTTTTGCTGAGCAGTCGCGTAGATTTCATTTGGCGGATTATCGGGCACCTCTTCCTTTGAACCAGAGCAACCCGCCAAAAACAGGCTCAACGTGGCTGCTGCCACCAGATATTTCATGCGCGTCATGACGTTTTGACTTTCCTCAAAATGTTTTACGGGAGATTCTCTGTTCCTGCTCCCGGTTAAGACCAGCTACAATAGCACACTATATTAAACGGCAAAGCCGTAAAACCCAACGTTAAACAAAGAAGCAGTTTATGGCACAACGAGTAGAACTCACCGCAACAGTCTCCGAAAATCAGCTCGGTCAACGCTTAGATCAGGCTTTGGCCGAATTGTTCCCTGATTATTCGCGATCGCGCATAAAAGAATGGATCCTCGACCAGCGCGTGCTGGTAAATGGCAATCTTTGCGATAAACCGAAAGAAAAAGTGTTGGGTGGAGAGCAGGTCTCCATCAATGCAGAAATTGACGAAGAGGTTCGTTTTGAGCCTCAGGATATCCCGCTGGATATCGTTTATGAAGATGACGATATTCTTGTTATCAACAAACCGCGTGACCTCGTGGTGCATCCGGGCGCAGGCAATCCTGATGGCACGGTATTGAATGCGTTGCTGCATTACTACCCGCCAATTGCGGATGTTCCTCGCGCGGGTATCGTCCATCGTCTGGACAAAGACACGACCGGATTAATGGTGGTGGCAAAAACCGTTCCGGCGCAAACGCGTCTGGTGGAGTCATTACAGCTGCGTGAAATTACCCGTGAGTACGAAGCCGTGGCGATTGGTCATATGACAGCGGGCGGAACCGTTGAAGAGCCGATTAGCCGTCACCCGACCAAGCGTACACACATGGCGGTACACCCGATGGGTAAACCGGCGGTGACGCACTATCGTATTATGGAACACTTCCGTGTGCACACGCGTCTGCGGTTGCGTCTGGAAACCGGACGTACGCACCAGATCCGCGTGCACATGGCGCATATCACCCATCCGCTGGTGGGCGATCCGGTCTACGGTGGTCGTCCGCGTCCACCAAAAGGCGCTTCTGACGAATTTATTTCCGTATTGCGTAAGTTCGACCGTCAGGCGCTGCACGCGACCATGCTGCGTCTGTATCACCCGATTTCCGGTATCGAAATGGAATGGCATGCGCCAATTCCGCAAGATATGGTGGAACTGATTGAAGTGATGCGCGCCGATTTCGAACAACATAAGGATGATATTGCCTGGTTATGAGTAAGCTAATTGTCCCGCAGTGGCCGATACCGCAAGGTGTTGCGGCATGTAGTTCTACCCGTATTGGCGGTATCAGTATGCCGCCTTATGATTCGCTGAATCTGGGCGCCCATTGCGGCGATAACCCGGAGCATGTCGAAGAGAACCGCAAACGACTGTTTGCTGCGGGCAATCTGCCTTCAAAGCCAGTCTGGCTGGAACAGGTTCACGGCAAGGACGTCCTGAAACTGACGGGCGAGCCGTACTCCTCCAAACGTGCGGATGCGTCATACAGCAATACGCCTGGTACCGTGTGTGCGGTGATGACGGCGGACTGTCTGCCCGTACTATTTTGTAATCGTGCAGGTACGGAAGTCGCGGCGGCCCATGCAGGTTGGCGCGGATTATGCGCCGGTGTGCTGGAAGAGACGGTGGCGTGTTTTGCCGACAAACCTGAAAACATTATTGCCTGGCTAGGCCCGGCGATTGGCCCGAACGCGTTTGAAGTGGGGCCAGAAGTCCGCGCAGCGTTCATGGCGCATGATCCGCAGGCGGACCTCGCATTTGTACCGCGCGCAGACAAATATCTGGCGGATATCTACCAGCTTGCGCGCCAGCGTCTGGTAAATGTCGGCGTGACGCACCTCTACGGCGGTGACCGGTGCACCTTCAGCGAAAGTGAGACTTTCTTCTCTTATCGTCGCGACAATACCACGGGTCGTATGGCAAGTTTTATTTGGCTGATATAACCTAAAGAATCAAGACGATCCGGTACGTGTAATTTTCTTTTCACATAATTCAGGTCATTCACCTTGAATAATTGAGGGATGACCTCATTTAATCTCCAGTAGCAATTTTGACCTGTTATGGGAGGAGTTATGCGTCTGGATCGTCTTACTAATAAATTCCAGCTTGCTCTTGCCGATGCCCAGTCACTCGCATTGGGGC
The DNA here is from genome assembly GCF_030334645.1 of Citrobacter sp. Cc139. Classification (NCBI taxonomy): domain Bacteria; kingdom Pseudomonadati; phylum Pseudomonadota; class Gammaproteobacteria; order Enterobacterales; family Enterobacteriaceae; genus Citrobacter; species Citrobacter sp. Cc139. Next base: position 2,761 of record NZ_JAOWDM010000066.1, on the reverse strand, counting down.
ACGACAATCAATTCATCGAACCACTTCATCTAATGAGCGCCTTGCTGAATCAGGAAGGGGGATCGGTACGTCCTTTATTAACCTCTGCTGGCATTAATGCCGGCCAGTTACGTACAGCCATTGACCAGGCGTTGAGCCGCTTGCCGCAGGTAGAAGGTACCGGCGGTGATGTGCAGCCTTCTCAGGATCTGGTGCGTGTACTGAATCTTTGCGACAAGCTGGCGCAAAAACGAGGGGACAACTTTATTTCGTCAGAGCTGTTCGTTCTGGCGGCGCTTGAGTCACGCGGTACGCTGACCGATTTATTAAAATCAGCAGGGGCGACGACCGCCAATATCACTCAGGCAATTGAACAAATGCGTGGAGGTGAAAGCGTGAATGATCAGGGAGCTGAAGACCAACGTCAGGCCTTGAAAAAATATACCGTCGATCTGACCGAACGCGCCGAACAGGGCAAGCTCGATCCGGTTATCGGTCGTGATGAAGAAATTCGCCGCACCATTCAGGTGCTGCAACGTCGTACTAAAAATAACCCGGTGTTGATTGGTGAACCTGGCGTCGGTAAAACCGCCATCGTTGAAGGGCTGGCGCAGCGTATTATCAACGGCGAAGTGCCGGAAGGCTTAAAAGGTCGCCGCGTACTGGCGCTGGATATGGGCGCGCTGGTGGCCGGGGCGAAATATCGTGGCGAGTTTGAAGAACGTTTAAAAGGTGTGCTGAACGATCTCTCTAAACAAGAAGGCAACGTCATTCTGTTTATTGATGAGCTGCACACCATGGTTGGCGCGGGTAAAGCCGATGGCGCCATGGACGCCGGGAACATGCTGAAACCGGCGCTGGCGCGTGGGGAACTGCACTGCGTAGGCGCAACCACGCTCGATGAATATCGTCAGTACATCGAAAAAGATGCGGCGCTGGAACGTCGTTTCCAGAAAGTGTTTGTGGCTGAACCTTCAGTAGAAGACACCATCGCCATTTTGCGTGGTCTGAAAGAACGTTATGAGCTGCACCACCATGTGCAGATCACTGACCCGGCGATTGTTGCGGCAGCGACGCTGTCTCACCGCTATATCGCCGACCGTCAGTTGCCGGATAAAGCCATCGACCTGATCGATGAAGCGGCATCCAGCATTCGTATGCAGATTGACTCCAAGCCGGAAGAACTGGACAGACTCGACCGCCGTATTATCCAGCTCAAACTGGAACAGCAGGCATTAATGAAAGAGTCTGATGAGGCGAGTAAAAAACGTCTTGATATGCTCAACGAAGAACTGGACGACAAAGAGCGCCAGTATTCTGAGTTAGAAGAAGAGTGGAAAGCGGAAAAAGCCTCGCTCTCCGGTACTCAGACGATTAAGGCTGAGCTGGAGCAGGCGAAGATCGCCATCGAGCAGGCGCGTCGTGTGGGCGACTTGGCGCGGATGTCCGAGCTGCAGTACGGTAAAATCCCGGAGCTGGAAAAACAGCTGGAAGCCGCTACCCAGTCGGAAGGTAAAACTATGCGTCTGTTGCGTAACAAAGTGACCGATGCAGAAATTGCTGAAGTGCTGGCACGTTGGACGGGGATCCCGGTTGCCCGCATGCTGGAAGGCGAACGGGAAAAACTGTTGCGTATGGAGCAGGAGTTGCACAGCCGTGTGATTGGCCAGAACGAAGCGGTTGAAGCGGTATCTAACGCGATTCGGCGTAGCCGTGCTGGGCTGTCTGACCCGAACCGTCCGATTGGTTCATTCCTGTTCCTTGGGCCGACCGGTGTCGGTAAAACCGAACTGTGTAAAGCGCTGGCAAACTTTATGTTCGACAGTGACGATGCAATGGTGCGTATCGATATGTCCGAGTTTATGGAGAAACACTCGGTGTCTCGTCTGGTCGGTGCGCCTCCGGGATATGTCGGCTACGAAGAGGGGGGGTATCTCACTGAAGCAGTGCGCCGTCGTCCTTACTCCGTCATCCTGCTGGATGAAGTGGAGAAAGCGCATCCGGATGTGTTCAACATTCTGCTGCAGGTGCTTGACGATGGTCGTCTGACCGACGGGCAGGGGAGAACGGTCGACTTCCGTAATACGGTGGTCATCATGACTTCGAACCTGGGCTCTGATCTGATCCAGGAACGTTTTGGCGAGCTCGATTACAGCCACATGAAGGATATGGTGCTGGGCGTTGTGAGCCATAACTTCCGTCCGGAATTTATCAACCGTATAGATGAGGTTGTGGTATTCCATCCGTTGGGTGAGCAGCACATTGCTTCTATTGCTCAGATCCAACTGCAGCGTCTGTATAAACGTCTGGAAGAGCGTGGCTATGAAATCCATATCTCAGACGAAGCGCTCAAACTGCTGAGCGCGAATGGTTACGATCCGGTATATGGCGCGCGTCCATTGAAACGCGCTATCCAGCAACAGATCGAAAACCCGCTGGCGCAGCAAATTTTGTCTGGGGAGCTGATTCCTGGCAAAGCCATTCGCCTGGAAGTGAACGACGACCGTATCGTGGCAGTGCAGTAAGTCACAAAACGATAATAAACGAGCCCTGTGGGGCTCGTTTTTGTTTAAAAACCAGGCAAAAATAGAAGGATTGAGTGAAAAGTAATCGTTTGATAAGTTTTTTGTATTTTTAACTTGTCAGCCTGAAATAACTCCCTATAATTCGCCTCCACTGACACGGAACAACGGATTACACGTCGCCGGGTCAGCGGAGAAAAGCGTAAATAAACGCTTGACTCTGAAGCGGGATAGCGTAATATGCACACCCCGCGCCGCTG
>NZ_JAOWDM010000065.1:0-8571 GCF_030334645.1 Citrobacter sp. Cc139 | reverse complement strand
GGTGATGCTGCCAACTTACTGATTTAGTGTATGATGGTGTTTTTGAGGTGCTCCAGTGGCTTCTGTTTCTATCAGCTGTCCCTCCTGTTCAGCTACTGACGGGGTGGTGCGTAACGGCAAAAGCACCGCCGGACATCAGCGCTATCTCTGCTCTCACTGCCGTAAAACATGGCAACTGCAGTTCACTTACACCGCTTCTCAACCCGGTACGCACCAGAAAATCATTGATATGGCCATGAATGGCGTTGGATGCCGGGCAACCGCCCGCATTATGGGCGTTGGCCTCAACACGATTTTCCGCCATTTAAAAAACTCAGGCCGCAGTCGGTAACCTCGCGCATACAGCCGGGCAGTGACGTCATCGTCTGCGCGGAAATGGACGAACAGTGGGGATACGTCGGGGCTAAATCGCGCCAGCGCTGGCTGTTTTACGCGTATGACAGGCTCCGGAAGACGGTTGTTGCGCACGTATTCGGTGAACGCACTATGGCGACGCTGGGGCGTCTTATGAGCCTGCTGTCACCCTTTGACGTGGTGATATGGATGACGGATGGCTGGCCGCTGTATGAATCCCGCCTGAAGGGAAAGCTGCACGTAATCAGCAAGCGATATACGCAGCGAATTGAGCGGCATAACCTGAATCTGAGGCAGCACCTGGCACGGCTGGGACGGAAGTCGCTGTCGTTCTCAAAATCGGTGGAGCTGCATGACAAAGTCATCGGGCATTATCTGAACATAAAACACTATCAATAAGTTGGAGTCATTACCCCCCGGACGAGTGGGAATCCATGGTAGGGATTTTTACCGAAATGGAAGAACACTATTAGGGGGCACCTCAGAAAACGGAAAATAAAGCACGCTAAGGCATAGCTGACCTTGCCAGGCCTGCTTCGCCCTGTAGTGACGCGATCAACGGGCAGGAAACATTCCCCTTTCGTGCATGGCAGGCGCACACGAGTTCAGACAGCACGGTTTCCATGCGCGCCAAGTCGGCCATCTTCTCGCGCACGTCCTTGAGCTTGTGTTCGGCCAGGCTGCTGGCCTCCTCGCAGTGGGTGCCATCGTCGAGCCGCAACAGCTCGGCAATCTCGTCCAGACTGAACCCCAGCCGCTGTGCCGATTTCACGAATTTCACCCGAACCACGTCCGCCTCCCCATAGCGGCGGATGCTGCCGTAAGGCTTGTCCGGTTCCCGCAACAGGCCCGGTCAAATGCTCCTTAAGGAACTCGATGCGTACGCCGCGCTGGGTGAGGCCCTGCACCAGGCGGCGCAGGTCGTCGAGGTTGCGCGCCAGACGATCCATGCTGTGCACCACGACCGTGTCGCCTTCGCGCACGAAGGCGAGCAGCCGTTCCAGTTCGGGCCGCCGTGTGTCCTTGCCCGACGCCTTGTCGGTGAACACTTTATCCACCTGGATCTGTTCGAGCTGCCGTTCTGGGTTCTGGTCGAAGCTGCTGACGCGGACGTAACCGATGCGCTGACCGTGCAAGGTATCCTCCTGAGGGAAATGTGTCAGGAAGAAATCTATGACCCTTGACGGCGTATGTCAATCAATTCGGAAGGCAACTCTATTCTGACGATTTAGCGCCGGATGGTCTGACGCCAAGTTAGGGTATGCCTCAACCTGACGGCGGCGAATCACAAGCGTCCGGTTTGACGCTGGTTTCGGTCGCAGTGCTGGCCCGCGCCTGGAAGCGCTGATAGCACTCCAGCCCGCAGAAATGCTCCACGTACTCGGCCCCTTCCGGCGTGAAGGCGGCATCGAGCGGGATTTCCTTGCAGCACACGCAGCAACTGGTGCTCGGTTCATTGGCGTTCATGGTGGTGTTCCTCCATTGGTTGACGAAGCCGACGAAGGCCGCCGCCGGCATCGGCCTGGCGAACAGGAAACCCTGCACCGTGTCGCAACCCGCCTGCCGCAACCACGCAAGGCAGTCGGGTGTTTCCACACCCTCGGCTACCACCTCCATTGTCGTTTTCAGAAGACGGCTGCACTGAACGTCAGAAGCCGACTGCACTATAGCAGCGGAGGGGTTGGATCCATCAGGCAACGACGGGCTGCTGCCGGCCATCAGCGGACGCAGGGAGGACTTTCCGCAACCGGCCGTTCGATGCGGCACCGATGGCCTTCGCGCAGGGGTAGTGAATCCGCCAGGATTGACTTGCGCTGCCCTACCTCTCACTAGTGAGGGGCGGCAGCGCATCAAGCGGTGAGCGCACTCCGGCACCGCCAACTTTCAGCACATGCGTGTAAATCATCGTCGTAGAGACGTCGGAATGGCCGAGCAGATCCTGCACGGTTCGAATGTCGTAACCGCTGCGGAGCAAGGCCGTCGCGAACGAGTGGCGGAGGGTGTGCGGTGTGGCGGGCTTCGTGATGCCTGCTTGTTCTACGGCACGTTTGAAGGCGCGCTGAAAGGTCTGGTCATACATGTGATGGCGACGCACGACACCGCTCCGTGGATCGGTCGAATGCGTGTGCTGCGCAAAAACCCAGAACCACGGCCAGGAATGCCCGGCGCGCGGATACTTCCGCTCAAGGGCGTCGGGAAGCGCAACGCCGCTGCGGCCCTCGGCCTGGTCCTTCAGCCACCATGCCCGTGCACGCGACAGCTGCTCGCGCAGGCTGGGTGCCAAGCTCTCGGGTAACATCAAGGCCCGATCCTTGGAGCCCTTGCCCTCCCGCACGATGATCGTGCCGTGATCGAAATCCAGATCCTTGACCCGCAGTTGCAAACCCTCACTGATCCGCATGCCCGTTCCATACAGAAGCTGGGCGAACAAACGATGCTCGCCTTCCAGAAAACCGAGGATGCGAACCACTTCATCCGGGGTCAGCACCACCGGCAAGCGCCGCGACGGCCGAGGTCTTCCGATCTCCTGAAGCCAGGGCAGATCCGTGCACAGCACCTTGCCGTAGAAGAACAGCAAGGCCGCCAATGCCTGACGATGCGTGGAGACCGAAACCTTGCGCTCGTTCGCCAGCCAGGACAGAAATGCCTCGACTTCGCTGCTGCCCAAGGTTGCCGGGTGACGCACACCGTGGAAACGGATGAAGGCACGAACCCAGTGGACATAAGCCTGTTCGGTTCGTAAGCTGTAATGCAAGTAGCGTATGCGCTCACGCAACTGGTCCAGAACCTTGACCGAACGCAGCGGTGGTAACGGCGCAGTGGCGGTTTTCATGGCTTGTTATGACTGTTTTTTTGGGGTACAGTCTATGCCTCGGGCATCCAAGCAGCAAGCGCGTTACGCCGTGGGTCGATGTTTGATGTTATGGAGCAGCAACGATGTTACGCAGCAGGGCAGTCGCCCTAAAACAAAGTTAAACATCATGAGGGAAGCGGTGATCGCCGAAGTATCGACTCAACTATCAGAGGTAGTTGGCGTCATCGAGCGCCATCTCGAACCGACGTTGCTGGCCGTACATTTGTACGGCTCCGCAGTGGATGGCGGCCTGAAGCCACACAGTGATATTGATTTGCTGGTTACGGTGACCGTAAGGCTTGATGAAACAACGCGGCGAGCTTTGATCAACGACCTTTTGGAAACTTCGGCTTCCCCTGGAGAGAGCGAGATTCTCCGCGCTGTAGAAGTCACCATTGTTGTGCACGACGACATCATTCCGTGGCGTTATCCAGCTAAGCGCGAACTGCAATTTGGAGAATGGCAGCGCAATGACATTCTTGCAGGTATCTTCGAGCCAGCCACGATCGACATTGATCTGGCTATCTTGCTGACAAAAGCAAGAGAACATAGCGTTGCCTTGGTAGGTCCAGCGGCGGAGGAACTCTTTGATCCGGTTCCTGAACAGGATCTATTTGAGGCGCTAAATGAAACCTTAACGCTATGGAACTCGCCGCCCGACTGGGCTGGCGATGAGCGAAATGTAGTGCTTACGTTGTCCCGCATTTGGTACAGCGCAGTAACCGGCAAAATCGCGCCGAAGGATGTCGCTGCCGACTGGGCAATGGAGCGCCTGCCGGCCCAGTATCAGCCCGTCATACTTGAAGCTAGACAGGCTTATCTTGGACAAGAAGAAGATCGCTTGGCCTCGCGCGCAGATCAGTTGGAAGAATTTGTCCACTACGTGAAAGGCGAGATCACCAAGGTAGTCGGCAAATAATGTCTAACAATTCGTTCAAGCCGACGCCGCTTCGCGGCGCGGCTTAACTCAAGCGTTAGATGCACTAAGCACATAATTGCTCACAGCCAAACTATCAGGTCAAGTCTGCTTTTATTATTTTTAAGCGTGCATAATAAGCCCTACACAAATTGGGAGATATATCATGAAAGGCTGGCTTTTTCTTGTTATCGCAATAGTTGGCGAAGTAATCGCAACATCCGCATTAAAATCTAGCGAGGGCTTTACTAAGCTTGCCCCTTCCGCCGTTGTCATAATCGGTTATGGCATCGCATTTTATTTTCTTTCTCTGGTTCTGAAATCCATCCCTGTCGGTGTTGCTTATGCAGTCTGGTCGGGACTCGGCGTCGTCATAATTACAGCCATTGCCTGGTTGCTTCATGGGCAAAAGCTTGATGCGTGGGGCTTTGTAGGTATGGGGCTCATAATTGCTGCCTTTTTGCTCGCCCGATCCCCATCGTGGAAGTCGCTGCGGAGGCCGACGCCATGGTGACGGTGTTCGGCATTCTGAATCTCACCGAGGACTCCTTCTTCGATGAGAGCCGGCGGCTAGACCCCGCCGGCGCTGTCACCGCGGCGATCGAAATGCTGCGAGTCGGATCAGACGTCGTGGATGTCGGACCGGCCGCCAGCCATCCGGACGCGAGGCCTGTATCGCCGGCCGATGAGATCAGACGTATTGCGCCGCTCTTAGACGCCCTGTCCGATCAGATGCACCGTGTTTCAATCGACAGCTTCCAACCGGAAACCCAGCGCTATGCGCTCAAGCGCGGCGTGGGCTACCTGAACGATATCCAAGGATTTCCTGACCCTGCGCTCTATCCCGATATTGCTGAGGCGGACTGCAGGCTGGTGGTTATGCACTCAGCGCAGCGGGATGGCATCGCCACCCGCACCGGTCACCTTCGACCCGAAGACGCGCTCGACGAGATTGTGCGGTTCTTCGAGGCGCGGGTTTCCGCCTTGCGACGGAGCGGGGTCGCTGCCGACCGGCTCATCCTCGATCCGGGGATGGGATTTTTCTTGAGCCCCGCACCGGAAACATCGCTGCACGTGCTGTCGAACCTTCAAAAGCTGAAGTCGGCGTTGGGGCTTCCGCTATTGGTCTCGGTGTCGCGGAAATCCTTCTTGGGCGCCACCGTTGGCCTTCCTGTAAAGGATCTGGGTCCAGCGAGCCTTGCGGCGGAACTTCACGCGATCGGCAATGGCGCTGACTACGTCCGCACCCACGCGCCTGGAGATCTGCGAAGCGCAATCACCTTCTCGGAAACCCTCGCGAAATTTCGCAGTCGCGACGCCAGAGACCGAGGGTTAGATCATGCCTAGCATTCACCTTCCGGCCGCCCGCTAGCGGACCCTGGTCAGGTTCCGCGAAGGTGGGCGCAGACATGCTGGGCTCGTCAGGATCAAACTGCACTATGAGGCGGCGGTTCATACCGCGCCAGGGGAGCGAATGGACAGCGAGGAGCCTCCGAACGTTCGGGTCGCCTGCTCGGGTGATATCGACGAGGTTGTGCGGCTGATGCACGACGCTGCGGCGTGGATGTCCGCCAAGGGAACGCCCGCCTGGGACGTCGCGCGGATCGACCGGACATTCGCGGAGACCTTCGTCCTGAGATCCGAGCTCCTAGTCGCGAGTTGCAGCGACGGCATCGTCGGCTGTTGCACCTTGTCGGCCGAGGATCCCGAGTTCTGGCCCGACGCCCTCAAGGGGGAGGCCGCATATCTGCACAAGCTCGCGGTGCGACGGACACATGCGGGCCGGGGTGTCAGCTCCGCGCTGATCGAGGCTTGCCGCCATGCCGCGCGAACGCAGGGGTGCGCCAAGCTGCGGCTCGACTGCCACCCGAACCTGCGTGGCCTATACGAGCGGCTCGGATTCACCCACGTCGACACTTTCAATCCCGGCTGGGATCCAACCTTCATCGCAGAACGCCTAGAACTCGAAATCTAACGTCCGTTCGGGCATCGAGGTCCATGTCGGGGTGGGACGGGCCCGTGGCTTCAAGATCACTTGCAGTCCGACCGCGATGTCTTGGTTGCGCGAGAGGTTGTCGATATCTGTTGATTTGCACCCAAATTTGACCCGGGATTTGCATTGAATTTTGACCCACCCCTTGTTGTCAGAATTATGTCTCGATTTTCAGTTTGCGGGTCTGTTTTTCCTCCTGCTTATTCTGAGTTGAACTGTGTTTGAAGCGGTAACTTTCATTGCCGGTTTCCAGGATGTGGCAGTGGTGGGTTAGTCGGTCCAACAACGCTGTTGTCATCTTTTCATCGCCAAACACTCGGCTCCATTCCGAGAAGCTCAAGTTGGTGGTCAGTATCACGCTGGTTTTTTCGTACAGCTTTGAGAGCAGGTGAAACAGCAGTGCCCCACCGGTTTGGCTAAAAGGCAAATATCCCAGCTCATCCAGAATCACCAAATCGGCATACAACAGACGGTTTGCGATTTGTCCCTGACGCCCAGATGATTTCTCTTGCTCCAGTGCATTGACCAAATCCACGGTGGAGAAGAAACGCACCCGTCGGTTCAAGTGCATCACTGCTTGTGTACCAATGGCTGTGGCCAGGTGAGTCTTGCCTGTGCCTGGCCCACCAATCAGCACCACGTTCTGGGCTTGTTCCATGAAGTCGCACCGGTGCAATTGTTTGACCGTGGCCTCATTAACCAGGCTTTGACTGAAGTCAAAGCCCACCAAGTCCCGATACACGGGGAACTTGGCCACCCGCAATTGATAGTTCACCGAACGTACTTCACGCTCTGCCACTTCAGCTTTAATCAAGCTGTCCAGCATGGGCAAGGCTTGATTAAATGCTGGTGAATTCTGATTGCCCAACTCCTCAATGGCGTGTGCCATGCCAAAGAGTTTCAAGGATTTGAGGATTCTCACATGGCCTTCATGCTGCATCATGGGCTCTCCTTAAACTGTCATAGCGGTTCACGTTGGCCTGTGGTTCCAATGTCAGCCTTAACCCCTTGGGAATTGGAATCGGTTTGGGTGGAGGTTCTTCGGTCAAACGTCCCAACAGATTAAGCACATGCTCCTTCGATGGCTTGCCACACTCCAATGCCAATTCCACAGCACTGAGTACCGCACCTTCATCGTGGTGCAATACAAGGGCCAGAATTTCCACCATGTCACGGTCACCGCCGGGGCGTTGCAGCAAGATGGATTGAAGCTTCTTGAACGCGGGTGGCAATTCAGCAAATGGCGCACCATTGCGCAACGCCCCAGGTTTCTTCTGAAGCACAGACAAGTAATGGTGCCAGTCGTATTGTGTGTGGCCACGCCGAGCGTGGCCACTGCCAAACAATCTTGGATGCTCGGCAATGTGTTGGCCTTCGGCAGCCATCACCAGCTTGTCTGCATAAATCCGAAGGCTGATGGCCCTGTTGGCGTAACTGGCAGGAACGCTGTAGCGATTGCCCTCGTGGTGAACAAGGCAGGTTGAAGTGACTCGCTTGGTTTGCTCCACGAATGCATCAAAGGCATTGGGTAGCGCCATCAACTCGCCTTGTTCATCGGCAAAGGCCTCTTGCACGGTTTGGTCCAATTCGGGGTGGCGCAGCTCAGACCACAGCGCTTTGCAGCGATGCTCAAGGGCACTGTTGCAAAGTTAGCGATGAGGCAGCCTTTTGTCTTATTCAAAGGCCTTACATTTCAAAAACTCTGCTTACCAGGCGCATTTCGCCCAGGGGATCACCATAATAAAATGCTGAGGCCTGGCCTTTGCGTAGTGCACGCATCACCTCAATACCTTTGATGGTGGCGTAAGCCGTCTTCATGGATTTAAATCCCAGCGTGGCGCCGATTATCCGTTTCAGTTTGCCATGATCGCATTCAATCACGTTGTTCCGGTACTTAATCTGTCGGTGTTCAACGTCAGACGGGCACCGGCCTTCGCGTTTGAGCAGAGCAAGCGCGCGACCATAGGCGGGCGCTTTATCCGTGTTGATGAATCGCGGGATCTGCCACTTCTTCACGTTGTTGAGGATTTTACCCAGAAACCGGTATGCAGCTTTGCTGTTACGACGGGAGGAGAGATAAAAATCGACAGTGCGGCCCCGGCTGTCGACGGCCCGGTACAGATACGCCCAGCGGCCATTGACCTTCACGTAGGTTTCATCCATGTGCCACGGGCAAAGATCGGAAGGGTTACGCCAGTACCAGCGCAGCCGTTTTTCCATTTCAGGCGCATAACGCTGAACCCAGCGGTAAATCGTGGAGTGATCGACATTCACTCCGCGTTCAGCCAGCATCTCCTGCAGCTCACGGTAACTGATGCCGTATTTGCAGTACCAGCGTACGGCCCACAGAATGATGTCACGCTGAAAATGCCGGCCTTTGAATGGGTTCATGTGCAGCTCCATCAGCAAAAGGGGATGATAAGTTTATCACCACCGACTATTTGCAACAGTGCC
>NZ_JAOWDM010000064.1:0-5166 GCF_030334645.1 Citrobacter sp. Cc139 | reverse complement strand
GGCACTGTTGCAAAGTTAGCGATGAGGCAGCCTTTTGTCTTATTCAAAGGCCTTACATTTCAAAAACTCTGCTTACCAGGCGCATTTCGCCCAGGGGATCACCATAATAAAATGCTGAGGCCTGGCCTTTGCGTAGTGCACGCATCACCTCAATACCTTTGATGGTGGCGTAAGCCGTCTTCATGGATTTAAATCCCAGCGTGGCGCCGATTATCCGTTTCAGTTTGCCATGATCGCATTCAATCACGTTGTTCCGGTACTTAATCTGTCGGTGTTCAACGTCAGACGGGCACCGGCCTTCGCGTTTGAGCAGAGCAAGCGCGCGACCATAGGCGGGCGCTTTATCCGTGTTGATGAATCGCGGGATCTGCCACTTCTTCACGTTGTTGAGGATTTTACCCAGAAACCGGTATGCAGCTTTGCTGTTACGACGGGAGGAGAGATAAAAATCGACAGTGCGGCCCCGGCTGTCGACGGCCCGGTACAGATACGCCCAGCGGCCATTGACCTTCACGTAGGTTTCATCCATGTGCCACGGGCAAAGATCGGAAGGGTTACGCCAGTACCAGCGCAGCCGTTTTTCCATTTCAGGCGCATAACGCTGAACCCAGCGGTAAATCGTGGAGTGATCGACATTCACTCCGCGTTCAGCCAGCATCTCCTGCAGCTCACGGTAACTGATGCCGTATTTGCAGTACCAGCGTACGGCCCACAGAATGATGTCACGCTGAAAATGCCGGCCTTTGAATGGGTTCATGTGCAGCTCCATCAGCAAAAGGGGATGATAAGTTTATCACCACCGACTATTTGCAACAGTGCCGTAAGCTGCACCTCAAACCCCCGGATCAGGCTCTCCAGGCCATGCAGAAAGGCCTGCTCACCATCATCACTGTCCATAATCTGCAGCGCTTCCCGCAATAGCGGCGGCAGGTTTTCGTCCGGTGCTGCAGGGCGGTCGGTCAGGGCGGCAGTATGCTCCTGCTGCTCCAGTACGGCACCAAGGGTAAAATGACTGACCGCTGAAATCGCATATAACCCGTCGCGCAGTGAAAAGCCGTTTTCTGTCATAAAGCGTAACTGGGTTTCCACCGTATCATACTGTTTTTCATCAGGGCGGGTGCCGAGGTGCACTTTTGCCCCGTCACGGTAACGCAGCAGCGCCCGGCGGAAACTCATTGCATTATTGCGCAGAAATGACTGCCAGGATTCCCCCGCCGCAGGCAGTGAATAATCATGATGACGCGCCAGGATCTCCACCGCCAGCGCATCCAGTAACGCCCGTTTATTTTTCACATGCCAGTAAAGTGTCGGCTGTTCTATTCCCAGCTTCTGCGCCAGCTTGCGGGTCGTCAGCCCGTCAATCCCTGTCTCATTCAGCAGTTCCAGTGCCGCATCAATAACCGATTCTCTGTTCAGCCGTGCCATGACCGTCTCCTCCGATTTTCAGATTGACACTCTATCATTGATAGGGATATATTCCAACTCTATCAATGATAGGGAATTAACACAGGATCTGAAAAATGAATAAACCCGCTGTCATCGCGCTGGTGATTACACTGCTGGACGCGATGGGAATTGGTCTGATCATGCCGGTATTACCGTCACTGCTGCGGGAATATCTCCCGGAAGCGGATGTGGCAAACCATTACGGCATTCTGCTGGCGCTGTATGCGGTGATGCAGGTCTGTTTTGCTCCGCTGCTGGGCAGATGGTCAGATAAGCTGGGGCGCAGACCGGTGCTGCTGTTATCCCTGGCGGGTGCCGCGTTTGATTACACACTGCTGGCACTGTCCAATGTGCTGTGGATGTTGTATCTCGGGCGGATTATCTCCGGGATCACTGGTGCCACCGGCGCGGTTGCGGCTTCGGTAGTGGCGGACAGCACGGCGGTCAGCGAGCGTACCGCCTGGTTCGGCCGTCTCGGTGCGGCCTTTGGTGCCGGGCTGATTGCCGGGCCGGCTATCGGCGGACTGGCGGGGGATATCTCACCGCATCTGCCGTTTGTCATTGCGGCAATACTGAATGCCTGCACCTTTCTGATGGTCTTTTTTATCTTTAAACCGGCGGTACAGACAGAAGAAAAACCGGCGGAGCAGAAACAAGAAAGCGCAGGTATCAGCTTTATCACACTGCTTAAACCTCTGGCGCTGTTGCTGTTTGTCTTTTTTACCGCGCAGCTTATCGGGCAGATCCCGGCCACTGTCTGGGTATTGTTTACGGAGAGCCGCTTTGCCTGGGACAGCGCGGCGGTCGGTTTTTCACTGGCGGGACTCGGGGCGATGCATGCACTGTTTCAGGCGGTGGTTGCCGGGGCGCTGGCAAAACGGCTGAGTGAGAAAACCATTATTTTCGCCGGATTTATTGCCGATGCCACCGCGTTTTTACTGATGTCTGCTATCACTTCCGGATGGATGGTGTATCCGGTCCTGATCCTGCTGGCAGGCGGCGGAATTGCACTGCCTGCATTGCAGGGCATTATCTCTGCCGGGGCATCGGCGGCAAATCAGGGAAAACTACAGGGTGTGCTGGTCAGCCTGACCAATCTGACCGGCGTGGCGGGCCCGCTGCTGTTTGCTTTTATTTTCAGTCAGACACAGCAGAGTGCGGACGGTACGGTGTGGCTGATTGGCACGGCACTGTACGGTCTGCTGCTGGCAATCTGTCTGCTGATCAGAAAACCGGCACCGGTGGCGGCCACCTGCTGACCGGCGCTATACAGGCAGCGCTGTTGTGCGGTATGGTGGACGGCATTCGTGCTTATCGCCTGCCATGATAAGCCTCAGACACAGAGGAACCGTTATGAAATCACGCGCAGCAGTCGCCTTCGGGCCGGGTTTACCCCTTGAAATTGTTGAAATTGATGTGGCACCGCCGAAGAAAGGTGAAGTGCTGGTGAAAATCAGTCACACCGGGGTATGCCATACCGATGCCTACACGCTTTCCGGTGATGATCCGGAAGGTCTGTTCCCGGTGGTGCTCGGCCATGAAGGTGCCGGGGTGGTGGTTGAGGTCGGTGAGGGCGTGACCAGTGTGAAACCGGGCGACCATGTGATCCCGCTGTACACCGCCGAGTGCGGCGAGTGTGATTTCTGTACCTCCGGTAAAACCAACCTCTGTGTTGCCGTCCGCGAAACCCAGGGCAAAGGCGTGATGCCGGACGGCACCAGCCGTTTTTCGTATAACGGTCAGCCGCTCTATCACTATATGGGCTGCTCGACATTCAGCGAATATACCGTTGTGGCGGAAGTATCACTGGCGAAAATCAATCCGCAGGCCAATGCGGAGCAGGTTTGCCTGCTCGGCTGCGGCGTGACCACCGGGATCGGCGCGGTACACAATACCGCGAAGGTACAGGAAGGGGATTCTGTGGCGGTATTCGGCCTCGGCGGTATCGGGCTGGCCGTGGTGCAGGGCGCACGTCAGGCAAAAGCGGGGCGCATCTTTGCCATCGATACCAATCCATCCAAGTTTGAGCTGGCAAAACAGTTCGGCGCCACAGACTGCATTAATCCCAATGATTATGACAAACCTGTTCAGCAGGTGCTGGTCGAAATGACCAAATGGGGTGTGGATCATACCTTTGAATGTATCGGCAATGTCAATGTGATGCGGTCGGCGCTGGAAAGTGCGCACCGTGGCTGGGGGCAGTCGGTAATTATCGGGGTGGCGGGTGCCGGAAAAGAGATTTCAACCCGTCCGTTCCAGCTGGTGACCGGCCGGGTCTGGAAAGGCACGGCGTTCGGCGGCGTGAAAGGGCGTACCCAGTTGCCGGGAATGGTGGAAGATGCCATGAGCGGCAAAATCGAGCTGGCGCCGTTTGTCACGCACACCATGGAACTGGATAAAATCAATGAAGCTTTTGATTTGATGCACGACGGCAAATCCATCCGCACAGTCATTCATTACTGATAACGTATTCAGGGAGATACTATGGAACGGATTGAACATCACGTCTGTTTCGGCGGCAGCCAGGAAGTCTGGCGTCACCACTCTGCGGTGACCGGCACGCCGATGACTTTTTCCGTGTTTCTGCCGCCGCAGGCAAAAACAGAGAAATGTCCTGTGCTGTACTGGCTTTCCGGGCTGACCTGCAACGAGCAGAATTTTATCACCAAAGCCGGGGCACAGCGTTACGCAGCGGAACACGGCCTGGTGATTGTCGCGCCGGATACCAGTCCGCGCGGCAGTCAGGTGGCGGATGATAAAGAGTACGATCTCGGCCAGGGTGCCGGGTTTTATGTCAATGCCACACAGGAGCCGTGGAAAGCGCATTATCAGATGTATGATTATATTCTGAATGAGCTGCACACCCTGGTAAGCGGGCATTTCGGCACATCGGAAAAACGGGCACTGTTGCAAAGTTAGCGATGAGGCAGCCTTTTGTCTTATTCAAAGGCCTTACATTTCAAAAACTCTGCTTACCAGGCGCATTTCGCCCAGGGGATCACCATAATAAAATGCTGAGGCCTGGCCTTTGCGTAGTGCACGCATCACCTCAATACCTTTGATGGTGGCGTAAGCCGTCTTCATGGATTTAAATCCCAGCGTGGCGCCGATTATCCGTTTCAGTTTGCCATGATCGCATTCAATCACGTTGTTCCGGTACTTAATCTGTCGGTGTTCAACGTCAGACGGGCACCGGCCTTCGCGTTTGAGCAGAGCAAGCGCGCGACCATAGGCGGGCGCTTTATCCGTGTTGATGAATCGCGGGATCTGCCACTTCTTCACGTTGTTGAGGATTTTACCCAGAAACCGGTATGCAGCTTTGCTGTTACGACGGGAGGAGAGATAAAAATCGACAGTGCGGCCCCGGCTGTCGACGGCCCGGTACAGATACGCCCAGCGGCCATTGACCTTCACGTAGGTTTCATCCATGTGCCACGGGCAAAGATCGGAAGGGTTACGCCAGTACCAGCGCAGCCGTTTTTCCATTTCAGGCGCATAACGCTGAACCCAGCGGTAAATCGTGGAGTGATCGACATTCACTCCGCGTTCAGCCAGCATCTCCTGCAGCTCACGGTAACTGATGCCGTATTTGCAGTACCAGCGTACGGCCCACAGAATGATGTCACGCTGAAAATGCCGGCCTTTGAATGGGTTCATGTGCAGCTCCATCAGCAAAAGGGGATGATAAGTTTATCACCACCGACTATTTGCAACAGTGCC
>NZ_JAOWDM010000063.1:0-9637 GCF_030334645.1 Citrobacter sp. Cc139 | reverse complement strand
GGCACTGTTGCAAATAGTCGGTGGTGATAAACTTATCATCCCCTTTTGCTGATGGAGCTGCACATGAACCCATTCAAAGGCCGGCATTTTCAGCGTGACATCATTCTGTGGGCCGTACGCTGGTACTGCAAATACGGCATCAGTTACCGTGAGCTGCAGGAGATGCTGGCTGAACGCGGAGTGAATGTCGATCACTCCACGATTTACCGCTGGGTTCAGCGTTATGCGCCTGAAATGGAAAAACGGCTGCGCTGGTACTGGCGTAACCCTTCCGATCTTTGCCCGTGGCACATGGATGAAACCTACGTGAAGGTCAATGGCCGCTGGGCGTATCTGTACCGGGCCGTCGACAGCCGGGGCCGCACTGTCGATTTTTATCTCTCCTCCCGTCGTAACAGCAAAGCTGCATACCGGTTTCTGGGTAAAATCCTCAACAACGTGAAGAAGTGGCAGATCCCGCGATTCATCAACACGGATAAAGCGCCCGCCTATGGTCGCGCGCTTGCTCTGCTCAAACGCGAAGGCCGGTGCCCGTCTGACGTTGAACACCGACAGATTAAGTACCGGAACAACGTGATTGAATGCGATCATGGCAAACTGAAACGGATAATCGGCGCCACGCTGGGATTTAAATCCATGAAGACGGCTTACGCCACCATCAAAGGTATTGAGGTGATGCGTGCACTACGCAAAGGCCAGGCCTCAGCATTTTATTATGGTGATCCCCTGGGCGAAATGCGCCTGGTAAGCAGAGTTTTTGAAATGTAAGGCCTTTGAATAAGACAAAAGGCTGCCTCATCGCTAACTTTGCAACAGTGCCTTTCGCCCTCATCCGGTTCATGACGGTCGGGCAGGGAGGCAATCTGAATATGGCGATACTGGCCGGCATATTCGGTAATAAGATGGCTTAAATTGCCGTCCACCTTCTGCGCGTGAAACAGATCTAACTGCACCGCCAGGTTCGGCCTGTCGACCCGTTTCACCATCGCCAGCGTCTGATATTGACTGTGGTAGAGATAGCCCGGTTTGGTCTGCGGATTCAGCGCTTCGATGAGTATCCGCTTGTCGTGGCGGGCAAAGCACTCCGCCGCGTAGCGCAGATTATCGATAAGCACGGCCTCGCAGGCTGCGCGATCCGCTCCCGGCGGCACCACGCCGGCCATGATATGCACCTGCGGGCAACCGAGCTGGCAGGCATACTCCAGCGCCAGCTCAATATCGCGTCGGGCCTCCGCGCTTCTCCCGGGGATGGCGGCGAGCCCCCATTCTCCGGCGTTGACGTCGCCGGGTGGGGTATTGAACAGCACCAGCTGCAGCTGGTTCTCCTGCAGGCGCTGTCTGATTTCCCCGGCGGCATACTCATAGGGAAACAGAAACTCAACGGCTTCAAATCCCGCCCGGGCAGCGGCGGCAAAGCGTTCCAGGAACGGCAGTTCGGTAAACAGCATGGATAAATTTGCAGCGAATTTTGGCATGGTTTTATCTCAGTTCTTTTACTTCGTCAGCGGTCAGGTAGCGGATCTCGCGGTTGCCGAGGGTAAATATCAGCCGTGCGGTCTCTTCCAGTTCCTCGGTATTGTTGGTGGCTTCGCGCAGCGATGAGCCAGTAACCACCGGTCCGTGGTTGGCCAGTAAAAAGGCGTTATAGCGGGGCGCCAGCCCGGCCAGCGCCTGGGCAATACGGTCATCGCCCGGCCGGTAGTAGGGAACCACCGGGACGTCGCCGACGCGCATCACCACATAGGGGGTAAAGGGGCGGATACAGTTGTGCGGATCGAGCCCCTGCAGGCAGGAGAGCGCGGTCAGATAGTGGCTGTGCAAGTGGACGATCGCCTTGCAGGCCGGGTTGTGCAAATAGACTGCCCGGTGAAAAGTGACCTCTTTCGACGGTTTGTCGCCGGAGATCCATTCTCCTTGCAGCGTCACCACCGACAACCGCTGAGCCTGCAGTTCGCCGAGGCAGGCGCCGGTCGGCGTCGCCAGCAGGTTGCCGTCCGGCAGCAGCAGCGACAGATTGCCAGCGGAGCCGGTGGCATAGCCGCGGCTAAATAACGAGGCGCCAATCTGCACCATTTCCTCTCGCAGTTGTTGCTCAGTCATGACGAAACTCCTGCTGGGCACGGGCAAAGAACTGGATATCGCCGAAGTTACCTGACTTCAGCGCCAGGGAGAGCGGCTGGCGGGTGTCACGCACCCAGGGCACGCCAGGGGAGATGGTCGGCCCAATATGGAACGCCTCAACCCCCAGGGTCTGCGCCACAATGCTCGACGTTTCCCCTCCGGCCACAATAAAGCGGGTAAATCCTTTCGCCTTCAGGGCGGCGGCAAGAGCGGCAAACAGCTGTTCCACCCGTTCGCTGCTGGCCTTGTCGCCATACTGCGCCTGGATCCGCTGCAGCGTTTGCGGCTCGGTGGTGGCATAGATCATCGGCGCCAGCGGCGCATCGCGCTGCGCGTCCACCCAGTCAGTCAGCGTCCTGACGTAGCTCTCCAGATCGGTAAAGCAGGCGCTTAAGTCGACGGCGCGGGCGGGGGCCTGTTGACGATAGGCCGCCACCTGGCTGTTGGTCATCACCGAGCAGGAGCCCGAGAGCACCACCGCCGGGCCGACCAGCGGCATGCCGGCCTGAGCGCTTTCACCCCGGGCGCCATGGCGCTGCGCCAAGTCGCGGGCGAGGCCGATGGCGAGGCCGGAACCGCCGGAGACCAGCTTCATCTCCCGCAGCGCCACGCCCTGGGTGAGCAGATCCTGTTCGCTGAGGGCGTCGAGCACCACATAGCGCACCGCCGGATCGTTGACTGCCGCCAGCGCGGCGGCGACCGCCTCCGGCCCCCGGGCGACAATCGGCCAGGCAATCAGCGCGGCTTTTCCGCGCCCCTGGCGCTCAATTAAGCGGCCCAGGTGCGCATCCTCCATCGGCGTCACCGGATGGTGGCGCATCCCGGACTCATTCAGCAGTTGCTCGCCGACGAACAGATATCCCTGATAGACCGTGCGGCCGTTAACCGGCAGCGCCGGGGAAATCACCGTCCGCGTCTCACCCAGCTCGGCCAGCAGGGCATCCAGCACCGGGCCAATGTTGCCCTGCGCGGTGCTGTCGAAAGTGGAACAGTACTTGAAATAAAACTGCTGACAGCCCTGGGCCTGCAGCCAGCGCAGGGCCGCCAGCGACTGGCTGACGGCCATTTCCGCCGGGCAGGAGCGAGTTTTCAGGCTGATGACCACCGCCTCGCTGGTCAGCGGAAGATCGCGGGTCGGCACGCCATTCAGTTGCACCGTCGGCATGCCGTTGCGCACGAGGAAGCTGGCAATATCCGTGGCGCCGGTGAAGTCATCGGCAATGACACCAAGCTGCATGTTGTCTCTCCTCACTGTTTATGGCCCGGCAGGGTGATGCCGTTGAAAATCTTGATCACCGCGCTGTCATCTTCCCGACCGAATCCGGCATTACTGGCGGAGGTGAACATATTCAGCGCGGTGGTAGCGAGCGGCAGCGGGAAGGTCAGCGCCCGGGCAGTGTCATTCACCAGCCCGAGATCTTTGACAAAAATATCGACAGCGGATTTTGGCGAGTAATCGCCATCCAGGACGTGCTGCATGCGATTCTCAAACATCCATGAATTACCCGCCGCGTGGGTGACCACGTCATACATCGTTTCGAGTGGGATCCCGGCGCGGGCGGCAAGCGCCATCGCTTCGGCGGCAACGGCGATGTGCACCCCGGCCAGCAGCTGATGGATAATTTTTACCGTCGAGCCAAGACCAATGTCGCTCCCTATGCGGTAGACTTTGCCGGCCACGGCGTCCAGCACCGGCGCGAGGCGGGCAAAGGCGGCATCGCTCCCGGAGGCCATCACCGTCATGTCGCCGGCGGCCGCTTTCACGGCGCCGCCCGATACCGGCGCGTCGAGCATCAATAGCTGGTACTCCGCCAGCGCCTCGGCAATGGCCTGAGCATCGGCGGAAGCGATGGTGGACGACACCATCACGACGGTGCCCGGCTTCAGATGGGCGGCGAGGCCGCTCTCGCCGAACAGGATCCCCCGCACCTGGGCGGCATTGACCACCAGCAGCACAACTGCATCCAGTTCCGCGGCGAACGGCACCGCGCTGGGGCCCGCGCCATTGGCGCCCGCCGCCAGCAGTGCGCGACAGTTGTCGGGATTGATGTCAACGCCCCAGGTGTTCAGGCCCGCCTGCAGGCAGGCGCGGGCGGCGCCCATGCCCATTGAACCCAGTCCAATCACGCAGACGTTAGTGTGTGCAGCCATGCTGGTCTCCTTGTGAACATTAGTTAATTAATGTGATTTAATGATAGAATAAAGCGTTATCATGTGAATTTATGTGAGAGTTATCACGAATAACCCACATGAATATAAAAAATTCACAGGCGGAAAGAGGCTGCACAACGGCGATTCTTGCCCTAAAATAGCCTAAAAACAGCGGCAAAGCGCGATAACAACACCGGGTGTCGCCAGGGCCGTAGCCTGGGTGGTGACGCCTGGTGTGAAAAAATGGTAAGGGGAGAGCGGTGATTCCAATAGAACGACATCAGCGTATTTTAGCCCTGGTGGAGCAGCGTGGGGCGGTAAGCATTAACGAGCTGACGGAGATCCTCGGCGTGTCCCATATGACCATCCGTCGGGACGTCAGTAAACTGGAGGAGCAGGGGCTGCTGGTCAGCGTCTCGGGCGGCGTGCGCGCCGTCAGCCGGCTGGCTGCGGAACCCAGTCATCTGGTGAAAAGCACGCTGCAGAGTGAGGAGAAACAGGCGATCGGCGCGCTGGCGGCGAGTCATATCGCTAAAAACAGTTGCATCTATCTGGATGCCGGGACTACCACCCTGGCGCTGGCGCGGGCGATCCTCGACCGGAACGATCTCCAGGTGGTCACCAATGATTTTGAGATAACCCAGCTGCTGATCGATGCCAGCCAGTGCGGCGTGATCCACACCGGCGGCACTCTGTGCCGGGAGAACCGCTCCTGCGTGGGCGAATCGGCGGCGCGTACGTTACGCCACCTGGCTATCGATACGGCCTTTATCTCCGCCAGCGGCTGGGACAGTCGCGGGATATTCACCCCTGATGAGAACAAGGTTACCGTCAAGGAGACCGTCAGCCAGGTCAGCGCGAGAAGCATCCTGCTGTGCGACAGTTCGAAATACAATCAGGTGGCCACGTTTATGGCGTTACCTTTGACCCGGTTCACCACCATCATTACCGACCGGCATCTTTCCGATGCCGCCGCCAGTCATATCGCCCGGCACGCCTGCGAGGTGCTGCGGGCCGGATAACGCGCGCGGCCACCGCCGGGTTAGCGTTGCCAGTGCTCGATCAGCGCCGCGCCGATCCCGGCGATTTGCTGATTTCGCTCGGCCATGCTCGCCGGGGTATCCCGCAGATAAATCACCACAATGCGCTCTGCTTTGTTATTCGGGCCAAGCAGGGCGACAATCCCGCGCGCACCCCGCTCGCCAGCTCCGGTCTTATCGGCGATAAACCAGCCCGCCGGCAGCACGGAGCGGATCAACGGTCCGGCGACCCGATCGTCCACCATCCACTGCAGCAGCTGCCGTTGCGAACGGGCGCTCAGACGCTGGCTGGTCAGCAGCTTGCGCAGGGTCGCGGCCATGCTGGCCGGGGTAGTGGTGTCGCGGGCGTCGCCGGGAAGCGCCTCATTCAGTTCCGTTTCCCAGCGGTCAAGGCGGGTGACGTTGTCGCCGATCTGGCGCAAAAAGGCAGTCAATCCTGCGGGGCCGCCGACGGTGGCCAGTAGCAGATTGGCGGCGCTGTTATCGCTCATGGTAATGGCGGCGGCGCAGAGTTCGCCGACCGTCATGCCGTCGGCAAGGTGTTTTTCGCTGACCGGCGAGTAGTCCACCAGATCCTGCTGGCGATAGTGGATCTTTCGCTCCAGCTGTTCGTCACCGGCATCCACCCGCGCCAGCACTGCGCCGCAGAGCACTACTTTAAAGGTGCTCATCATGGGAAAGCGTTCATCGGCGCGCCAGGCGGTCAGCGTGCGGCCGCTGGCCAGATCCATTTCTATCATGCCTACGCGGCCCGACAGCTGGCTTTCGCTTAGTTTAATTTGCTCAAGCGGCTGCGGGCTGGCGTGTACCGCCAGCGGCAGGGTGGCTAACAGGGAGATAATACACAGGCGAATATAACGCATAACCACAATACATCCTTGAGTGAGGGCCGATAAAGGCGAGTAAAGAAGCGACAAATAAGAATAACCCGGCGTTTTGCTGATTCACAATTCCTCTTTTTTCCTTCATCATTTTTCATCTTTTATTTCGAATAATCAATATCTAGCCCTGCCTAAGCACGCTATTTTTTGACTCAAGGCCGTGATGAACTATAAGAAAGTACTAAATACCGCACTCTGTCGGGCGTCGCTGTTTGCCGATCACCACGCCCGCCGGTCCCTGCGGTTCGCCAACGCTATATGCCATCCCGGGAGGAACTGGTGCACCCGATAATTAAGGTCATGCTGGTGGGCGGTAAGGCGGACGGGCTGTTGGTCAGCGTCGCCGATGACGCGACCGAAGTCTCGGTGACGCCTGCGCAGTACGGTGCGCTATCCGGGCAATCGTTGAGCTACCGAATTGTTAGCCAAACCATTGACGATGAACGCTATTTTTTTGGCGTTTTCAGCGACGCCCATCAGGATAGCGATAAGCTGACGCGGGTCGCCCTGACCCGTGGAATGAAAAAAATGTTCTGTTAAACCCTGCCCGAAAGGGGGCGTAAGAGGGTATGCCGGGCGCCGCTGTGCTACTGTGGCAGCCTTCTATTTCCAGGGCCGGACGCATAATGATTCAGTACATTCGTATTCAAAATTTTCGCTCAGTAAAGGATATCGCGCTGGAGCTCGGGCCGCTGAACATTGTCTTCGGCCCTAACGGCTGCGGTAAATCCAATATTTATAACGCCATCCACCTGCTGACCGCTGCCGCTGAGGGCAGGCTTTCGGGGTTTATCAGCGAAGAGGGCGGTCTGGAGAATATGATGTGGTCCGGGGAGCGTTCGCCCCTCGATCGTCACCCCCGCCGGCTGCAAATCGCCTGCCGGACCGACAGCTTCGATTATGAACTGCAGATAGGCTTCCCTGAAAAATTGCCCTATCCGACGCAATTCATGCTCGATCCTATCGTTAAAGAAGAGAATATCTGGCTGGCCGGCTACTCCCGCCGGCCTTCCTCCCGCGTACTGCAGCGCAAGAATCAGGCGGCGTTTCTCGTCGATGTCACCGGGGAGAAAAGTACTTTCACCGAGAGTATTTATGAAAATGAGTCGGTGTTCGGTCAGCTTGGCGAGCCGCACCGTTTTCCCGAAGTATCGCGAGTGCGGGAGACGCTGCGCCGTTGGCGGTTTTATCATGAATTCGCGATTGGCCGTCATTCGCCACTGCGTCAGCCGGCCGTGGGTTACCGTTCGCCAGTCCTCGACAGCGATGGCCAGAATCTCGCCGCCGCCTTTCAGACCATTGTCGAGATCGGCGCGGAGGAGATTTTGCATGAAATCCTTGCCGACGCCTTTCCCGGCTGCCAGTTTTATTGTGAAAACGAGCACTCGCGTTTCGCTCTGAAAATGCGTCGCGAAGGGATCCGCCGCCCGCTGCTGGCGGCGGAGATGTCCGACGGTACGCTGCGCTTTTTGTGCCTCGCCGTCGCGCTGCTCAGTCCGCGCCCGCCGGCGTTTCTGGCGATCAATGAACCGGAGAACAGCCTGCATCGCGACATGTTGCCCGCGCTGGCCCGGCTGATTATCGAGGCCTCGCGCTACAGCCAGATCTGGCTGACCAGCCACTCGGCGGAGCTGGCGGAGCTTATCGCCGCCGGGGCGCCTTGTCAGCGCTATGCGCTGGAGAATCGCGGCGGTGAGACGCGGATTGTCGAGTGAAGCCCGTCATCCCTGACGGGGGCGCTGGAGTCAGGCGGGGCTCTGCGTCTCTGCGGTCGGCAGCAGACGGTTGCCGCCGCGTAGGGTGACGAACGAGAGCAGGGTGAAGCTCAGGGTTATGCAGCCGAGGATCAGATAGGCCTGATGGAAGCCGACGGTGTCGTACATCCGGCCCACCCAGGCGGAAAGCACCACCCCGGACAGCTGTTTTGACAGATTAAAACCGATCAGGAACAGGGTGGCCGAGAGGCGCGGGTTAAAGGCGGAAGAGATATATTTAAAAGTTCCCACCAGCAGGAAGGGGATCTCAAACATATGCAGCATCTTGAGGATCACCACCTCGACTGCCGATGAGGCGAAGGACGACCCGAGAATACGCACCGACATGATCATCCCCGCGGTCAGCAGGGCGTTTTTGGCGCCGATGCGGTTAACGATGGCCGGCGCGCAGAACATGATCAGCGCGTTGAGCAACTCGCCGCCGGTGGTGACGAAGCCAAACACTTCGGTACCGCGCTGCGGACTGGCGAAAAAGCTTTTGAAAAAGTTGGCGAACTGCTGGTCAAACACGTCGTAGACGCTGGCGACACCCACCACATAGACGATAAAGCCCCAGAAGCGCGGCATACGCAGCAGCTCTGCCGCCGTACGCAGCGAAAAGGCCTGGCGATTGGCGCCCAGCGCCTCGATAACCTGGGCGCTGTTGCTGCTTTCCGGCCGCGACAGCCAGAGCAGCAGACCGAGCACCAGCGCAAAGCCGGAGGCGATCCAGAAGGTGATATTGGGATCGATGCCGAACAGCACGCCGGTTATCGAGGCGCATAGCGCCCAGCCGACGCAGCCTGCGACCCGCACTTTGCCATATTCAAAGCGGTTGGCCCGGCTGACGCGTTCGATATAAGCTTCCACGGCACTGTTGCAAATAGTCGGTGGTGATAAACTTATCATCCCCTTTTGCTGATGGAGCTGCACATGAACCCATTCAAAGGCCGGCATTTTCAGCGTGACATCATTCTGTGGGCCGTACGCTGGTACTGCAAATACGGCATCAGTTACCGTGAGCTGCAGGAGATGCTGGCTGAACGCGGAGTGAATGTCGATCACTCCACGATTTACCGCTGGGTTCAGCGTTATGCGCCTGAAATGGAAAAACGGCTGCGCTGGTACTGGCGTAACCCTTCCGATCTTTGCCCGTGGCACATGGATGAAACCTACGTGAAGGTCAATGGCCGCTGGGCGTATCTGTACCGGGCCGTCGACAGCCGGGGCCGCACTGTCGATTTTTATCTCTCCTCCCGTCGTAACAGCAAAGCTGCATACCGGTTTCTGGGTAAAATCCTCAACAACGTGAAGAAGTGGCAGATCCCGCGATTCATCAACACGGATAAAGCGCCCGCCTATGGTCGCGCGCTTGCTCTGCTCAAACGCGAAGGCCGGTGCCCGTCTGACGTTGAACACCGACAGATTAAGTACCGGAACAACGTGATTGAATGCGATCATGGCAAACTGAAACGGATAATCGGCGCCACGCTGGGATTTAAATCCATGAAGACGGCTTACGCCACCATCAAAGGTATTGAGGTGATGCGTGCACTACGCAAAGGCCAGGCCTCAGCATTTTATTATGGTGATCCCCTGGGCGAAATGCGCCTGGTAAGCAGAGTTTTTGAAATGTAAGGCCTTTGAATAAGACAAAAGGCTGCCTCATCGCTAACTTTGCAACAGTGCC
>NZ_JAOWDM010000062.1:0-128922 GCF_030334645.1 Citrobacter sp. Cc139 | reverse complement strand
AAAGCGCGCCCTGAACCCGCATCCCTGCGGGTTCTCCCGGCCTTACGGAAACACGTCGGCAATTTTCAGCCGGACCAGCCACACCTGACCATCTGTATTTTTATTTGAATATATCTGAACAGCAAAACAGATTTTACTGGAAGTCAGAGCGTTGAAGCGATGACCCATGTCCGGCTGAAAATCGATGAGGCGTTGACGGCTGACCGGGTCTGCCCGCAGGGATGCGGGCAGAGGGGATGGCCTGCAGGGATGCAGGCTCGGCCCCGACCCGACAGGCAGACGGCATAAGACGAATGAATCGCGCAGCGACGATTTTCCCGCCGGGAGCCTGGGTTGCAAGGGAGGCGGCGGTGAGCCTCCCTTGCACGTTCACGGGTAACGGCGTTTCAAAGAAATGACACCGCTGAGGTGAACGGAACCCTGAGCAAAAATCACATGTTCGCCATACATGCTTAACTAATCGGTATTCCCCAAAGGGGCCAGTGTAAATTACGCGAAACGCTCGTCACGCCCGTGGGGTTCGTTAAGATCCTGCCACGGCCCAACAGAAATAATACCAGTCGGGTTAATGGTTTTATGGCTACGGAAGTAGTGATTACGGATGTGATCGAAATTGACGGTTTCCGCAATGCCCGGTATCTGGTAGATATCGCGCAGGAAACCGTACAGGTTCAGATAGTCGCTAATCCGGTATTTGTCGCACTTGAAATGGGTCACATACACGGGATCAAAACGTACCAGCGTGGTCCACAGGCGAATATCTGCTTCTGTTAACTGGTTGCCGGTCAGATAGCGATGCTGCCCCAGAATTTGCTCCAGTCGCGCCAGGGCTTGGAAGACTTTTTCCACGGCGTCGTCGTACGCTTCCTGGCTGGTGGCAAATCCGGCTTTGTACACACCGTTATTGACGTTGTCATAAATCCAGCCATTCAGCTCGTCGATTTGACTTTGCAGGGCTGACGGGTAGTAATCCCCGGCTTTTGCGCCCAAAGCATCAAAAGCGGTGTTAAACATGCGGATGATCTCCGCAGATTCGTTGCTGACAATGGTGTGATTTTTTTTATCCCACAACACCGGGACGGTTACCCGACCGCTGTAATGCGGATCGGCGTGCAGATAGAGCTGGTAAAGAAACTCGTGTTGATACAGCGTATCGCCGGTTGCAGCCGGGAAGGCATCATCAAAGGTCCAGCCGTTTTCCAGCATCAGTGGATGCACAACGGAAACGGAAATAAACGGTTCCAGTCCTTTGAGCTTACGCAAAATCAGCGTGCGGTGCGCCCACGGACAGGCCAGAGAAACGTAGAGATGATAGCGGTCTTTTTCGGCAGCGAATCCCCCTTCGCCTGTTGGACCCGGTGCGCCATCCGCGGTGAGCCAGTTGCGGTAAGCCGATGCTGAACGTTGAAATTTTCCCCCGGTTGATTTGGTGTCATACCAGGTGTCATGCCATACGCCGTCAATCAGTTGTCCCATTTTATCGCCTCCTCAGATAGCAAAAGCGAGGAGACATCTCCTCGCTTTTTCATGTGTTCAGTATAGTTCGCTTACCACTTTTTATTCAGAACGCGGTCGATGCTGAATGCGCCCGGACCGGTGATAGCCAGCAGCAGGAAACCGCCTGCGATGGTCAGGTTTTTCATGAACATCAGAGAGTTCACGCCTTCCGCAAAGTTGCTGTGGAAGATAAATGCTGTCAGCAGCGTAAAGCCTGCGGTGAACAGCGCGGTGGTACGGGTCAGGAAGCCGAACAGGATTGCCAGACCACCGCCAAACTCAAGCAGGATGACCAGCGGCAACATAAAACCAGGCACGCCCATGGCTTCCATATACTGTTGGGTACCCGCATATCCGGTGATTTTTCCCCAGCCTGCGGAAATAAACAGGATTGGCATCAGAATGCGCGCTACCAGTACACCAACATCTTCTAATTTCTTCATCATTCACTCCAGGAAACCACTCAGGCGGCTTATTGTGTTTTGTGTGCAACGACGCTGCAGAGCGCGTCGTTGCTGTCGATGGAGAGAATCATAAACGTGCTTAATGACAATTGTTAGCAAGGAAAACTGTCAAAATTTTTCAAAAATTTTGAGGTTAGGGGAGTGGGGGATTAGCCGCGCAGTTGCTGCTGTCTGATGGTCGCTTTAACCAGACGCCAGATGCTCCAGACGCTAAAACCGCGCTTAGCCCAGCGTACCAGCAGATTAGGGTTACGAATGGTACGAACTGCCATGATACTGCTACCCACTAACACCCAGCCACGTAGGTTCAACAGCGTTTTCCAGCCACGATCGTAGACTTCGGTGGCCTCCAGCCAGTCGCGGCGAGTAGCAGACAGATCCAGCCGTTGCTGCTGGATCTGTCCAAGCAGTTGCGCCTTACGTTGTTGACGTTCGACTTTACTGCTCATTATGCATCATCCTCCAGGGCCTGCCTGTCGTTTGCGAGTTCGTGGCGCGTATGGCGTAGCAGCGTTGTTTTGCGAGCTTTACGCAGAGTCCATATCCCGCCAATAAGCGCCATAACCAACAGCACAACGGTGGTGGCAATCATTGCGTTCAGGCGATATTGCGGATCAATGGCCCAGATGATAAGCACCATCAGGCTCATCAGCCCAAACGCCGCGAACAGCATGGTCAGCCCAAGCATCAGCAGGATCTGGATGAGATTTGATTTTTCCTCTTCCAGTTCCACGACGGCCAGCCGCAACCGCGTTTCTACGATCTCAACGAGAATCGTCAGGATCCGCTGTCCAATACCCAGTACGCTTTTGCCTGGACCTTGTGCGTGTTGAGAGTCAGCCATTGTTAACGGCGCGACAGCAGTACACCAAGCACCACACCGACCGCAGCGCCAATCCCGACGCCAGTCCATGGGTTTTCGCGTACATAGTTATCGGCTTTGGCCGCGGCTTCACGGGTCTGTTTGGCAATCACATCGCTGGTTTCACTCAGACGATGACGGCTCTCCCGCAGGGCGTGTTCGGCTTTGCTGCGAATTTTACTCATCTCTTCCTTCGACTTATCGCCAGAGGAGCTAAGTACTTCTTCAAGCGTATCCGCAAGAGATTTCAGCTCAGCGCGCAGGTTGTCCGTAGCATTATCTTTCGACATAGTTTTCTCCAGTTGAGTGGGTCGTTACCGTACTTAGTAATCGCGTGATTCGAGTTCTTTCAGCTCATTCTGAGCTTCGGCAAGCTTACGTTCGCGTTTGGCAATTTTATCCGCATCGCCTTTTTGCTTCGCCTCGGCTAAATCATCTTGACGCTCGGCTATCTCATCTTTCTGCTCTGCGATTTTTTTCTGATGGTCGGCGCGCAGTTTGCTGTCAGTACAGTTGGCCCGAACCTCACTAAGTGCTTTGTTCAGACCATTGATGCGGTTCTGATTGTTGTGCTTTTCGGCATAGCTAATCTCCCGCTGAATATCCTGTTCTTTTTCCTGACAGAGGGTGGTGGCGTAACTGCCGGCACTGAGAGCGAAAAGGCTAATAGCCAAAGCGATGCGGTATTTCATTCTTGAACCTTCCATTGTGATTCGACGTTGTGGCTTGCGGTCGATGCTCCAGATTAATAAAACGTTGGGCCATAATCCCAGTTTATTAATCATAGGCGCTAAACGGTGAAATCACCAAAGTGAGTGATCTAATTCAGATTCCTGGAGATTAACCAAAACGGTGCGGGGTATCACGTAAGCGGGATAACCACTGCACCGCCTGATTATCATCATCCTGCTGAGCGATGACGAAACCATGTGGCAACGTACGGTCCAACACCACTTTGGCGGCTGCGCTCTGCGCGCTGGAATCAAAAGTGATCAGCAGCGCGTCATTTTGCGGGGTAATGCTTTTAAAGCGGATGCCGTTGGCATCCAGGTGATGCCAGATAGAGAAGCCATCAGGCATGCTGGCTCCCTGGTTTATGGCGCGAATGGCAAGCGTTGACTCCTGCTGGCGAATAACCGACCAGGTCAGGAGCAGCGCCCCGATAAACAGCATAAAGGTGGTGGTCCAGGCAAGTCGTCGGAGCGTTATGCATGATTTCAGCATAATTTATCCTCGGTTCCCGTATTTCTTTTTCCACAGCACAACCAGTGAACCCGCCAGACCAAACACCAGTAACACCACAGGAAGCAGCATCAGGCAAGACATGAGCTGATCTTCATACTTAAGAAATACCGGCGTTTTGCCCAGCAGATAGCCAAGCGTTGTGAGAATCAGGACCCAAAGCAATCCGCTCATCCAGTTAAAGAACTGAAAGCGCGCATTATTCAGGCCGGATAACCCTGCGATGGTCGGCAGTAATGTTCTGACAAACGCAATGAAGCGACCAACCAGCAGCGCAGACAAGCCATGCTTATGAAAAAGATGATGCGCGCGCTGATGGTAATGCGCAGGAAGATGCGACAACCAGTTTTGCACGGTGCGGGTGTTTCCCAGCCATCGCCCCTGGATATAACTAAGCCAACAGCCGAGGCTGGCCGCGGTGGTGAGTAGCAGTACCGTTTGCGGAAAACCCATTGCGCCTTTGGCAATAAGCACGCCGACCAGTACCAGCAAACTGTCGCCGGGTAAAAACGCTGCTGGCAGCAGTCCATTTTCCAGAAACAAAATGGTAAATAGTACAAAATAGAGCATGCCAATCATGGAAGGATTGGCCAGAGTTTCAAAATCCTGAGCCCATAAAGCATTCAGTAATTGAGTCAGTAGTTCCATTCAATATTCCTGGAGAATCGGTTATCGTCATGCCGGTTTTTCTGGATTTTGTAACACCGCGATTTTATTGATGTTTTTTGCATGGTGCGCGGTCTGATACAAATTCACGGCCTGAACTGTTCCCTGTGAAGTTGTGAAGTTAGCAAGCTCTTAAACACAAAAATTCAAATAGCATCTAATTGTAACAAAGGTCAACGTTGTCCGTTATAGAAATTACGGTTGCTGAACTCTGATTTTGCTTATCGCATTAGAGGGAGGCGAGAGGATTTACACAGGCTGACATTTTATACCTAATGCTTACCAAGCATCAGGTACAGGCGCTTCGTCACGCCTGTATCGATAAGATTGATTATTTTGCGCCGTTAGCGGCCGTATCGAGATGAACGACCGGATTTTCAGTAAAAAGGTAACGGTCCGCGTTGAACTCAAAATCATCGCTGGTTTCGTTAAACAGCATCTGCTTCGTGTTCTCCAGATGCTGCCACATCGCCAGTTTCGCGGCATGGGGATCTTTGCGAATCAGCGCCCGCAGGATCTGATCATGGTCGTCGCACCAGTTATCTACCGTACGCGAGTCGATGTGGTCGTGCAGTTTTTTCCAGTAAGGGTTGTGAATACGCTGAGTCCACATTTTTTCCACGATGGCGGCCAGGGCGGAGTTCTGCGTGGCCAGCGCGACCTGCACATGGAACTGGAGATCCCATTCGGAGTCACGAAAGCTTTTTTCATTACGCGACTTCTCCTGAATTTCCATCAGTTTCATGATGTCCTGTTTGGTCACCTGAGTGGCGGCAAACTCGGCAATGTTGCTTTCAATGAGCTGTCGAGCCTGAAGCAGCTCAAAAGGACCGTAACTGGCGAATTCCAGACCTTCGTCGGGAGCAACATAATGTTTGGGTTGGTTAGAGATGACGTGGATCCCCGATCCTTTACGCACCTCAACATAGCCCTCAACTTCCAGCATGATAATCGCTTCACGAACCACGGTACGGCTGACATTTTTTTCATCGGCGATAAAGCGCTCGGCGGGAAGTTTGTCACCCACCAGATAGACGCCCTGCTCAATGCGTTCTTTAAGATCAGCGGCAAGTTGTTGGTATAAACGGCGTGGTTCAGTGATTTCCATATGCGCTCCAGGCATGATACGGCAGACTATATTTGTTATACCACTTTTGCGATTACGCCTCCACTCGCGAGGACAAAAAAGCCGCCAGATAGCTGGCGGCTTAGCATTAAATAACCTTGCTGTATCGCATCTGGTTAACTTTGCGTCGCGGGATCCCCCGTCTGTGGACCTGAATCTATCTCGCTGGCTGATTTGTTCTGTAGTACCGTCCAGATGACCAACGCGCCAAGCAGGTCGAATACCGCCAGCACGGCGAACAGCGGGCTAAAGCCGATGGTGTCGGCCAGCGCGCCAACGACCAGAGCAAACAGCGTACTGGCAAGCCAGGCGGACATACCGGTCAGACCGTTCGCGGTTGCCACTTCATTACGACCAAATACGTCAGAAGAGAGCGTAATCAGCGCACCGGACAGCGCCTGGTGAGCAAAGCCGCCGATGCACAGCAGGGCGATAGCGATGTACGGGCTGGTGAACAGACCAATCATGCCAGGACCAATCATCAGCAGCGCGCCCATGGTGACCACCATTTTACGGGACACGATCAGGTTCACGCCAAACCAACGCTGGAACAGCGGTGGCAGGTAACCCCCAACGATACAGCCCAGGTCAGCAAACAGCATTGGCATCCAGGCAAACATGGCGATTTCTTTCAGGTTAAAGCCGTAGACTTTGAACATGAACAGCGGGATCCAGGCGTTGAATGTCCCCCACGCCGGTTCTGCCAGGAAACGCGGCAGCGCGATGCCCCAGAACTGGCGGTTACGCAGGATCTGGCCGAGCGACATTTTCTTCGAGGTCGTGTTTTTATGCTGTGATTCCTGGCCGTTCAGAATGTAATCACGTTCTTCATCAGACAGTTTTTTCTGGTCGCGTGGATGTTTGTAGAACACCAGCCAGGACATCGCCCAGATGAAGCTCAGGGCGCCGGAAATAATGAATGCCATCTGCCAACTGTGCATGACGATAGCCCAGACCACCAACGGCGGTGCAATCATCGCGCCGATAGAAGAACCAACGTTGAAATAACCCACGGCGATGGAACGTTCTTTTGCCGGAAACCATTCTGAACTGGCTTTCAGGCCAGCCGGGATCATTGCGGCTTCAGCTGCACCTACCGCGCCTCGCGCCAGCGCCAGTCCGCCCCAGCTGCCAGCCAGTGCGGTCGCGCCACAGAAGACGGCCCACAGAACGGCGAACATCGCGTAACCGATTTTTGTGCCGAGTACATCAAGCACGTAACCTGCCACGGGTTGCATTACGGTGTAAGCAGCAGAATACGCTGCGATGATATAGGAATACTGTTGAGTGGAGATGTGTAACTCTTCCATCAGAGTCGGCGCAGCTGCCGCCACAGTGTTACGTGTGAGGTAACCCAACACGGTGCCAAGCGTCACCAGTGCGATCATGTACCAACGTAACCCTTTAATTTTACGCATGTAAAACCTCATCGTTTTGTTATGTCCGCCAACGAGCGGTCATCTTCCAGTTCAGGGCGGAGGATGTTCTTTTACGAGGGGGAACCGAAAAAAAAGCCGGTACTCCCCGAACGTTGCCATGTCAATAGTTGTGCTAATTCGGTTTCCGTACCGGTCAATCCGATGTTGATACATCGGTAATTTGCATTCCGTCGGCTTATGTATCGCGACGGCCAAAAGATAACTTGTCATACAACTTTAAAAGGTGAGTGCCATCACAAAAGTGTGAATCTTCGTGTGGTCATTATCTCGATTCAGCAAAGCCAGTACTGGCGCGGCCTGAGGCATGATTTACCTCTTTGAGAGTAATTTTTTTGTCATCATTTGTTGATCTAACTCACGAAAATATCTTCGGGGTGTGGAAATTGGTGTGATAACTTTGTCAACATCAAAACATAAGCAATCTGACGCACTCGTTGAGAGGAAGACGATAATGACTCCGTTTATGACTGAAGATTTCCTGCTGGATACCGAATTTGCCCGCCGTCTGTATCATGATTACGCCAAAGACCAGCCGATCTTCGATTACCATTGCCATTTACCACCGCAACAAATCGCTGAAAACTACCGTTTTAATAACCTGTATGACATCTGGCTGAAGGGTGACCACTATAAGTGGCGTGCGATGCGTACCAACGGCGTCGCTGAGCGCCTGTGTACCGGCGATGCCTCCGATCGTGAGAAGTTTGATGCCTGGGCCGCTACGGTTCCGCACACTATCGGTAACCCGCTGTACCACTGGACCCACCTCGAGTTACGTCGCCCGTTTGGTATTACAGGTAAGCTGCTGTCTCCGGCAACGGCTGACGAAATTTGGAACCAGTGCAACGAACTGCTGGCGCAGGATCAATTCTCCGCGCGTGGCATCATGCAGCAGATGAATGTGAAAATGGTCGGCACCACCGATGACCCGATCGATTCTCTGGAGCATCACGCCGCCGTTGCCAAAGACGGAGGTTTTGATGTGAAAGTGCTGCCGAGCTGGCGGCCGGATAAAGCCTTCAACATCGAACTGGCGACCTTTAACGATTACATGGCCAGGCTCGGTGAAGTCTCTGACACCGATATCCGTCGTTTCGCCGACCTGCAGACCGCGCTGACCAAACGTCTGGACCACTTCGCCGCTCACGGCTGTAAAGTGTCTGACCACGCGCTGGACGTTGTCCTTTTCGCGGAATCTAACGAAGCGGAGCTGGATAGCATCCTGGCTCGTCGTCTGGCCGGTGAAACCCTGAGCGAGCACGAAATCGCCCAGTTCAAAACCGCTGTGCTGGTGTTCCTCGGTGCAGAATACGCACGTCGCGAATGGGTACAGCAGTACCACATCGGTGCGCTGCGTAATAACAACCTGCGTCAGTTCAAACTGCTGGGCGCGGACGTCGGCTTCGACTCCATCAATGACCGTCCGATGGCGGAAGAACTGTCCAAACTGCTGAGTAAGCAGAACGAACAGAACCTGCTGCCGAAAACCATTCTGTACTGCCTGAACCCGCGCGATAACGAAGTGCTGGGCACCATGATCGGTAACTTCCAGGGCGAAGGCATGCCGGGCAAAATGCAGTTCGGTTCCGGCTGGTGGTTCAACGATCAGAAAGACGGGATGGAACGTCAGATGACACAGCTGGCGCAATTGGGCCTGCTGAGCCGCTTCGTCGGCATGCTGACCGACAGCCGTAGCTTCCTGTCTTACACCCGTCACGAATACTTCCGTCGTATTCTGTGCCAGATGATCGGGCGTTGGGTTACTGCGGGCGAAGCCCCAGCCGACATCCAACTGCTGGGTGAAATGGTGAAAAACATTTGCTTCAACAATGCGCGCGATTATTTCGCCATTGAACTGAACTAAGGTCCGGGGTTGATATGCAATACATCAAGATCCATACGCTGGATAACGTTGCGGTAGCGCTCGCTGATTTGGCTGAAGGAACCGACGTTACCGTTGACGGGCAGGCGGTAACCCTGCGCCAGGCGGTCTCTCGTGGACATAAATTCGCACTCTGCGAGATCGCACAGGGTGAGAACGTCATGAAATATGGCCTGCCGATCGGCCATGCTTTGGTGGATATCGCGGCGGGCGAGCATATTCATGCTCATAACACGCGTACCAATCTGAGCGATCTGGATGAATATAGCTATCAACCCGACTTTCAGGAACCTGAAGCGCAACCGGCGGATCGTGATGTACAGATCTACCGTCGTGCCAACGGCGATGTTGGCGTGCGTAACGAATTGTGGATCCTGCCGACAGTAGGCTGCGTCAACGCCATGGCCCGTCAGATGCAGAATCGCTTCCTGAAAGAGACCAACGACGCCGAAGGTATCGACGGCGTGCATCTCTTCAGCCACACCTACGGCTGCTCACAACTGGGTGACGACCATATCAACACCCGCACCATGCTGCAAAACATGGTGCGCCACCCGAACGCGGGCGCAGTGCTGGTGGTCGGTCTCGGCTGTGAAAACAACCAGGTTGACGCTTTTCGCGAAACCTTAGGCGAGTACGATCCCGATCGCGTTCACTTTATGGTCTGTCAACACCAGGAAGACGAAGTGGAAGCGGGGATCGAACATCTTCACCAGTTGTACAACGTGATGCGTAACGATAAGCGTGAACCCGGTAAGCTGGGCGAGTTGAAGTTTGGTCTTGAATGCGGCGGCTCTGACGGCCTGTCCGGCATTACCGCCAACCCGATGCTGGGCCGTTTCTCCGACTACGTGATTGCCAACGGCGGCACCACCGTGCTGACCGAAGTACCGGAAATGTTCGGCGCCGAGCAACTGCTGATGGACCACTGCCGTGACGAAGAAACGTTCGGCAAGCTGGTCACTATGGTGAATGACTTCAAACAGTACTTCATTGCTCATGACCAGCCGATCTACGAGAACCCATCGCCGGGGAACAAAGCGGGCGGTATCACCACCCTGGAAGACAAATCGCTGGGCTGTACCCAAAAAGCGGGTTCCAGCCAGGTGGTGGACGTACTGCGCTACGGCGAACGTCTGAAAACGCACGGCCTGAACCTGCTGAGCGCACCGGGTAACGACGCAGTCGCCACCAGTGCACTGGCGGGCGCGGGCTGTCATATGGTGTTGTTCAGTACCGGTCGCGGTACGCCGTACGGTGGATTTGTGCCGACGGTGAAAATTGCTACCAACAGCGAGCTGGCAGCGAAGAAAAAGCACTGGATCGATTTTGACGCCGGACAACTGATCCACGGCAAAGCGATGCCGCAGTTACTGGAAGAATTTGTCGATACCATCGTCGATATCGCCAACGGTAAGCAAACCTGCAACGAGCGAAACGATTTTAGAGAACTGGCTATCTTTAAAAGCGGCGTAACCCTTTGATTGTAAATATGTAGGCCTGATAAGCGCAGCGCCATCAGGCTCAAACCGTGGCCGGATGGCGGAGAACATGCCTTATCCGGCCTACGAAATGGAGTTGGGGTTGCTTGCATGACCGCGTATTGGCTGGCTCAGGGCGTAGGTGTCATCGCCTTTCTAATCGGCATTACCACCTTTTTCAATCGCGATGAGCGCCGGTTCCGGCTGCAACTCGCTGTCTATAGTGCCACCATTGGTGTGCATTTTTTCCTGATGGGCGCCTGGCCTGCAGGAATGAGTGCCGAGCTTAATACTATCCGCACACTCGTCTCGATGCATACCCGCAAACTGTGGGTAATGACCGTTTTTATTATCCTCACCCTGGTTCTCGGACTTGCGAAATTACAGCATGCGATGGAGCTGTTGCCGATAATCGGCACGCTGGCCAGCACCTGGGCGTTGTTTCGCTGCCAGGGGTTAACCGTGCGTTGCGTTATGTGGTGCGCAACCGCCTGTTGGGTTATCCATAATTTCTGGCTGGGATCGATTGGCGGGACGATGATCGAAGGGAGTTTTCTGGTGATGAACGGCCTGAACATTATTCGCTTCCGGCGGATGCAAAAACGCGGAATTGATCCGTTCAAAATTGAAAAAAGCGTACAAGCTAAGAACCCCTCCGCCCGATGACGGAGGGGGGAAGAGATTAGCCGCGCAGGGCGTTGTTTGCCAGACGTTCGTCTTCTGCCTGGCAGGCAGCAGCGGTAAACAGGACGTCTGTAGAAGAGTTTAATGCTGTTTCACAGGAGTCCTGCAGCACCCCGATGATAAAGCCAACGGCAACCACCTGCATGGCGATGTCATTCGGAATCCCGAACATGTTGCACGCCAGCGGGATTAACAGCAGCGAACCACCCGCCACGCCCGATGCGCCACAGGCACACAGCGAAGCCACCACGCTGAGTAACAACGCTGTCGGTAAATCGACCGGAATACCCAGCGTATTCACCGCCGCCAGCGTCAGCACGGTAATGGTGATCGCCGCACCCGCCATATTAATGGTGGCCCCCAGCGGAATAGACACTGAGTAGGTATCACGATCCAGATTCAACTTCTCACACAGCGCCATATTCACCGGAATGTTTGCCGCGGAGCTGCGGGTAAAGAAGGCATACACGCCGCTTTCACGCAGACAGGCCAGCACCAGCGGATACGGGTTACGGCGAATTTTCCAGAATACCAGCAGCGGGTTAACCACCAGCGCTACCAGCAGCATACAGCCTACCAGCACGGCTAGCAGTTGAGCGTAGCCCCAAAGGGTGGCAAAACCGGTCGTTGCCAGCGTAGAGGAGACCAGACCGAAAATACCGATCGGCGCGAAACGAATCACCAGCTTCACCATAAAGGTGACGGCGTTGGACATATCATTGACCAGATTCTTGGTCGTTTCATTCCCATGACGCAGTGCAAAACCCAGGCCGACGGCCCATACCAGAATGCCGATATAGTTGGCGTTAAGCAGAGCATCAATCGGGTTAGAAACCATGCTCATCAGCAGGCCACGCATGACTTCGACAATGCCGGATGGCGGTACGATGTCGCTGGCGCTGCTGGAAAGATGCAGTGTGGACGGGAAAGCGAAGCTGAAGACAACCGCCGCTAATGCTGCGGAAAATGTTCCCAGCAGGTAAAGGAACAGGATTGGACGGATATTGGTTTTTTGTCCGTGCTGGTGGTTAGCGATGGACGCCATAACCAGCATCAGGACCAGAATAGGTGCCACGGCTTTTAATGCGCCAACAAACAGCGTACCCAACAGCCCGACGGCTTCTGCAGCAGGTTTTGACACCAGCGCCAGCAATATCCCCAGTACTAAACCGATCAAAATTTGTTTAACCAGGCTCCCTTGCGCCAAACGCGAGAGCAGCCCCGATGAACGTTGCGTAGTCATGTAGTAATCCTTTCATTGTGTTGTTGCTCATCCAGTGTGCATTCTGATGACGCATCTTTCTGGATGTAACAAAGTGTTTGCCTGGTTGAGTATAAGGAAAGATGAAGTCCCGGAAAGCGAAATCTCCTGATTTTTGCGTTCAGATCATGTTTTGTAACTTTAAACTAACATTATTTTGACATGATAAACAAAAAGCCCGACGCACGCAGTATGTTGTCGGGCTTTTCAGCTAGCGAATGAAAGTTACTGTATTTGCTGCTTTTTATCGTGCTGGTGATTAACCCACGCATTCACGACCAGCGTGACGAACAGAATACCGAACACCACGCCTAACGAGATAGCGATCGGGATATGGTAGAAATCGACGATCAGCATCTTAATACCGATAAACACCAGAATGACCGACAAGCCGTATTTCAGCATGGAGAAACGCTCCGCCACGCCAGCCAGCAGGAAGTACATCGCACGCAGACCCAAAATAGCAAACAGGTTCGAGGTCAACACGATGAACGGGTCGGTTGTGACGGCGAAGATTGCCGGAATACTGTCGACGGCAAAAATGACATCACTCAGCTCAACCAGAATCAACACCAACATTAGCGGCGTGACGAACAGCAGCCCGTTTTTACGCACGAAGAATTTTTCGTCTTCGATGGTATCGGTCATGCGTAAATGACTACGCAGCCAGCGGACTAACGGTCTGTCGCCGATACCGGAAGCGTCTTCTTTCGCCAGCGCCATCTTCACGCCGGTAAACAGCAGGAACGCGCCAAACACGTACAGCAGCCATTCGAACTGGGCGATAAGCCAGCTACCTGCGAAGATCATAATCGTACGCAGCACAATCGCGCCCAGTACGCCATACACCAGTACCCGACGCTGCAACGCAGGCGGTACCGAGAAGTAGCTGAACAGCATCAACCAGACAAAGACGTTATCTACCGCCAGTGATTTCTCGATCAGATAGCCGGTAAGGAACGCCAGCGCCTGTGGGTCGGCAACGGCGCGGCCCTGCGTTTGGGCCAGGTACCACCAGAATGCGGCGTTAAACAGTAACGACAGCGTGACCCAGACGATAGACCAGGCTGCCGCCTGCTTCATCGACATGGTATGTGCGCCACGGCGACCCTGCAGCAGCAGGTCGATGGCCAACATAATCACCACCACAACAGCGAAGCCGCCCCACAACAACGGTGTGCCGACAGTATTCATAATTCCCCCATGCATAAAAAAACGGCCAACGCCGAATGACGTTAGCCGCTGCTTTTTATGCATAGACCTTGCCATTCGGCAAGGTCTCACTTACAACAACAAAGGAATACGCTAGCGTATTCCTTTGTTGTTGCCCGGTGACCGGATGTGGTTTTGCACACATCGTAATGACGATCAACCGACAACGAAGTTACTCCCCTTTGCGGGTTACAAAATATTACAGGCCATGGATGCAGTCAATGGCCTGCAACATTTGTTTTACATACCTTTACGCAGTCAGCGACGTCACCGTTTCGTCTGCGGGGAAAATCACGCCGGTCTGACGGCGAATTTCCGTTTGCAGTTTGGCGGTGATCCGGCTGACGCTTAGTGCCGGATGATCCACTTCGCCAGATTCAACCAGATGAGCAAAAGTCTCTGCCTCATACAGCATTGTATTGATATGCTGAGGCACCGTCAGATCCTGCGTTTTGCCACCACGCGCCACGAAGCACACTTTCTGACACTCAGAGATATGCTCAATGACCAGCGAACCCGACTCGCCCTGAATTTCACTGGCTAATACCGAGTCGCTGACTTTGGAGTGCTGGAGTGTGACGCTGAAATCACCGTAATTCAGTACGACCACGCCGTGGGCATCCACACCGCTTTCCAGCAGGCTGGCGCTGGCCTGCACGCTCTGTGGTTCGCCCCAAAGCGCAACCGCTGAGGCCAGGCAGTAAAAGCCGATATCCATAATCGAACCGTTAGAGAACGCCGGATTAAATGTATTCGGATTTTCACCGTCCAGATAACGCTGGTAACGCGAGGAGTATTGGCAGTAATTGATAAACGCTTTCCTGATTCTGCCCACTTTGGGTAAAGCTTGCTGCAACAGCAGGAAGTTAGGCAGGCTGGCGGTCTTAAATGCTTCAAACAGCACCACCTGATTTTCGCGCGCGCAAGCGATAGCGGCTTCAGCTTGCGCCAGATTTGAGGCCAGCGGCTTTTCGCAAATGACATGCTTTTTGTGCTGCAAAAATAGCTCTGTCTGCGGGAAGTGCAGGGAGTTTGGGCTGGCGATGTAGACGGCGTCAATCGCATCACTGCTGGCCATCGCCTCCAGCGAGGTAAACAGGTGCTCGAC
The DNA here is from genome assembly GCF_030334645.1 of Citrobacter sp. Cc139. Classification (NCBI taxonomy): domain Bacteria; kingdom Pseudomonadati; phylum Pseudomonadota; class Gammaproteobacteria; order Enterobacterales; family Enterobacteriaceae; genus Citrobacter; species Citrobacter sp. Cc139. Next base: position 113,998 of record NZ_JAOWDM010000062.1, on the reverse strand, counting down.
GGGGTAATCGTTAGCGAAGGTCTGTGCCTGCTCAAGACTGCGGGAATAAACCGCGGTTAACTTATATTTGCCGGTTTCATGGGCGGCATCGACAAACTGGCGAGTGATCCAGTTTGTGCCAATTACTGCGAAACGTATCATAAAGGCCTTCAGGCTGCTAAAAGGGATCCTTTCGTCAATTTAGCATGCCCTGAAGACAAAGCCAGTGCGCGACTACGCACTTTGCTTTAACGATTGTTGCGTTAACCACAGGCGGGTATCGAACTCCAGTTGATGGTACTGAGGTTCCATATGACAGCACAGTTGGTAAAACGCTTTGTTATGCTCTTTTTCTTTCAGATGCGCCAGTTCATGGACCACGATCATTCGCAGGAAGGGTTCCGGGGCATTGCGAAAAACGGTCGCCACGCGGATCTCCGCTTTGGCTTTTAGCTTGCCTCCCTGCACGCGAGAAACGGCGGTATGCAGTCCCAGCGCATTCTTCAGAACATGGATCTTGCTGTCGTACATCACCTTATTCAGCGGCGGGGCGTTACGCAGGAACTGATTTTTCAGATCTTGCGTATATTGCCAGAGCGCTTTGTCGGTCGCGAAGTCATGCGTGCCGGGATAGCGCTTATCTAATACCGCTCCCAGACGTTGCTCGGCAATTAATGTGCGTACCTGATCAAGTAGGTTCTCCGGGTAGCCCTGCAGATAGGTCAACTGACTCATTATTGCCCCATATAAAGTATAAAAAGTGTATACTCACGCACCCTTTTCAGGGATACGCCGAAATTTTACCATTCAGGAGGGCCGATGAGCCACATAGACAACGGTTTCCGTTCGCTGTCACTTAAACGTTTCCCGGAAACGGATGACGTTAACCCGCTGCTGGCGTGGGAAGCGGCGGATGAATATCTGCTGCAACAGCTGGACGATACCGAGATTAGCGGCCCGGTGCTGATCCTGAATGATACCTTCGGCGCGCTGGGCTGTGCGCTGGCGGAACATACGCCGTACAGCATTGGCGACTCCTATTTAAGCGAGTTGGCCACGCGCGAGAATCTGCGTCATAACGATATTGCCGAGTCGAGCGTCAAGTTTCTCGACAGCACCGCTGACTATCCGCAGGCGCCGGGCGTGGTGCTGATTAAAATTCCTAAAACCATGGCCCTGCTGGAGCAACAGCTGCGTGCGCTGCGTGAAGTGGTGACGCCGCAAACGCGGATTATTGCCGGAGCGAAAGCACGCGACATTCATACCTCAACGCTGGAGCTGTTTGAAAAGGTGTTGGGTCCAACCACCACGACGCTGGCGTGGAAAAAAGCCCGTCTGATCAACTGTACGTTCAGCAAACCTGAACTTGCCGCTGCTTCGCAAACGCTAAGCTGGAAGCTGGAAGGTACCGACTGGACTATCCATAACCACGCCAACGTTTTCTCTCGTACCGGACTGGATATCGGCGCGCGCTTCTTTATTGAGCACCTGCCTGCAAATCTTGAAGGGGAGATTGTCGATCTCGGCTGTGGGAATGGCGTGATTGGCCTGACATTGCTGGAGAAAAACCCACAAGCCAGCGTGGTTTTTGTGGATGAATCGCCGATGGCGGTGGCGTCAAGTCGTCTGAACGTCGAAAGCAATATGCCTGAGGCGCTGGATCGCTGTGAGTTTATGATTAACAACGCGCTGTCCGGGGTTGAGCCGTTCCGCTTTAACGCCGTGCTGTGCAACCCGCCGTTCCACCAGAAGCATGCGTTGACCGATAATATCGCGTGGGAAATGTTCCACCACGCCCGCCGCTGCCTGAAAATCAACGGCGAGCTGTATATCGTGGCTAACCGTCACCTCGACTACTTCCACAAGCTGAAGAAGATTTTCGGCAACTGCGAGACCATCGCCACCAATAATAAGTTTGTGATTCTCAAATCGGTGAAATTAGGTCGTCGTCGGTAATCGCGGATGCCGGATGGAGGCGTGAGCGCCTTATCCGGCCTACGAAAGACATGATGTTAAATTTCCAGTGCCAGCCTCGTGCCTTGCGCGATAGCGCGGCGGGCATCCAGTTCCAACGCCACATCGCAGCCGCCGATCAGATGCACCGTTTTACCTGCCGCGTGGAGAGGATCGACCAGCTCACGGCGTGGCTCTTGTCCGGCGCAAATCACCACGTTATCCACGTTAAAGATTACCGGTTCGCCGTTCAATACGACGTGTAATCCATCATCATCAATTTTCTGGTAACTGACCGCCGGGATCATTTTCACGCCGCGTGAGAGCAGGGTGGCACGATGGATCCAGCCCGTGGTTTTACCTAAACCTTGCCCCGGTTTGCTGGCCTTGCGCTGCAACATCACTATCTGACGCGGACTGCGGGATAAGTGCGGACCTTCCGGGCGTAATCCGCCAGGCTGTTGCAGGCTGGTGTCGATCCCCCATTCCACACAGAACTCCGCGATGTTCTGGCTGGTGGGATTGCCAGGCTGGCTCAGATACATGGCGGTATCAAAACCGATCCCGCCGCAACCAATGATGGCGACGCGTTTACCCACCGGCGCTTTATCACGCAGGACGTCAAGATAGCTCAACACTTTCGGATGATCGATCCCCTCGATCGGCGGCATCCGTGGTTCGATCCCGCTGGCGAGGATCGCCTCGTCAAAAGTTTCCAGATCGCGCGCGGTGACAACGTGGTTCAGCCTTAGCGTCACGCCCGTCACGTCGATCATCCGACGGTAGTAGCGCAGGGTTTCATAGAATTCTTCTTTGCCGGGGATCTGTTTGGCGATATTAAACTGTCCGCCAATCTCGCTATGGGCGTCAAACAGCGTTACGTGATGCCCGCGCGCGGCGGCATTAATGGCAAACGCGAGACCTGCAGGACCCGCGCCGACAACCGCCAGATTTTTCGGCACAGTGGCTGTAACGATCGGCATTTTGGTTTCATGGCAGGCGCGTGGATTCACCAGACAAGAGGTGACTTTGCCGACGAAGATCTGATCCAGGCAGGCCTGGTTGCAACCGATACAGGTATTGATCTCATCCGACCGTCCGCTTTGCGCTTTTGACAGCAGTTCGGCATCGGCGAGGAACGGACGGGCCATCGACACCATATCGGCATCGCCGCGGGCCAGAATGTCATCGGCGACTTTAGGATCGTTAATGCGGTTGGTGGTGACCAGGGGGATCGTCACATGACCTTTCAGCTTGCGCGTCACCCAGCTAAATGCGCCACGCGGCACCGGGGTGGCGATGGTGGGAATACGCGCCTCGTGCCAGCCAATACCGGTGTTGATAATAGTTGCGCCTGCGGCTTCTACAGCCTGCGCCAACTGGACGGTTTCTTCGAAGGTGCCGCCGTTTTCTACCAGATCGAGCATCGACAGGCGGAAGATAATAATAAAGTCATTGCCGGCACGCTGACGTACTGCCCGCACCACCTCGACGGCAAAACGCATGCGGTTGGCATACCCACCGCCCCATTCGTCGTCGCGCTGATTGGTGCGCAGGGTCAGGAATTCGTTGATGAGATACCCTTCCGAGCCCATCACTTCCACGCCATCGTAGCCCGCTTCTCGCGCCAGCTGCGCGCAGTGGGCAAAATCCTCAATCAGTTGCAGAACTTCATCGTGCGTCAGTTCATGCGGCATAAAGCGGTTTATGGGCGCCTGAATGGCGGAAGGCGCCACCAGATGCGGCTGATAGCTGTAACGCCCGGTATGCAGGATTTGCAGTGCGATTTTGCCGCCTTCGTTATGCACGGCATCGGTAATCACACGATGGTGCGCGAGCTGGCTGGTATCGTTGAGCACCGCGCCGCCTTCCATACCCACGCCGGATAACGCTGGCGCAATGCCTCCGGTCACAATCAGAGCTACGCCGTGACGCGCGCGTTCGGCATAGAACGCGGCCAGCCGTTGGGCGCCATCGGGATACTCTTCCAGCCCGGTGTGCATTGAACCCATCAACACGCGGTTTTTAAGCGTGGTGAAGCCTAAATCGAGCGGGGCGAACAGCGACGAATAGCTCATAAAGGTGTCCAGTATGTAAAATTATTGTTATGTGGTCGGATGAGTTAATAATTTAGCCGTCGCAGCGTAAAAGGGAAAAGGGGAATGCCGTGATTGTGATGGGATTCAAAAAAGGAATGGGGCCAGAGAACGATTCTGCCGGATGGCGGCTACGCCTGAGCCTACAAAGGACATGCTTTCGTAGGCCGGATACGCGCAGCGCCATCCGACAGGTATTACATCTGCTCCACGCTCACCCGTAATGCTGCCAGGGCTTTGCGTGTTGATCGCAACACCAGATCGCATTGCTCGATCGTTAACGTTAGCGGCGGTTCGATGCGGATCGTCTTGGCATTGTTCAGGGTCCCGGCGACCAACACCCGCTGGCGGAACATCTCACTGGCAAAGTTATAGCCGATTTCATTATCGACAAACTCAATCGCCATCAACATGCCTTTGCCGCGTACATCGTGCACCAGATCCGGGTATTCCCGCGCCAGTTGACGGAAACCATCCAGCAACATATCGCCTTTCTGCTCTGCCTGAGCCGGTAAATTTTGCTCCAGCAGAACGTTAATGGTGGCCAGCGCCGCCGCACACGCGAGCGGGTTGCCGCCAAACGTAGTGGTATGCAGGAAAGGATTATCGAACAGGACGGAGAACACCTCTTCGGTGGCAATGGTTGCGCCAATCGGCATCACGCCGCCGCCCAACGCTTTGGCCAGACACATAATGTCGGGCTGCACGTTTTCGTGCTCGCAGGCGAACATTTTGCCGGTACGCCCCATGCCGGTCTGCACTTCGTCAAGGATCATCAGCGCGCCAAACTCATCGCAAAGTTTACGCACGGCGGTCAAATACCCTTGCGGCGGCAGGATCACGCCCCCTTCACCCTGGATAGGTTCGAGGATCACGGCGGCGACGTCGTCACCGGTCTTTTTACATTCGCTGAGCATGGTACGCATCGCGTTAATATCGCCAAACGGCACATGGCGGAAGCCCGGCAGCAACGGCATAAAGGGTTTACGGAAGGTGGATTTCGCCGTGGCGGACAGCGCGCCCAGGGATTTACCATGGAATGCGCCGCTGGTGGCGATAAATGTAAATTTACCGCGCGGCGATTGATACGCTTTCGCCAGCTTCAGGGCGGCTTCAACCGACTCGGTCCCGCTGTTACAGAAAAAACTGTATTTCAGCTTACCTGGCGCCAGTGCGGCGAGGGTTTTTGCCAGCATGGCCCGCAACGGGTCAAGTAACTCCTGGCTGTGCAGAGGTTGTTTCGCGAGTTGATTCTGTACGGCGGAAACCACGACTGGATTACGGTGCCCCACGTTGAAAATGCCAAAACCACCCAGGCAATCAACAAACTCCTGTCCCTGGGTGTCGACAAGCGTATTCAGGCTTCCCGCTTGCCACTCTACGGCTCCGTAATCCCCGCCTGCAGTTACAGATTTTCGATACTCTAAGAACCCCGGATTGACATGCTCCTTAAAGTACTCAATCACCTCTCGGTTTAATGATTTCATTTCCTCATGATCAAGCGTGCGCTTTTCGATGAGATTCAGTGCGTGTGCGCTGCAGGCCAGGGCCGATGCGCTGGAAGGTAACCTGTTCAAAATATGCTCCCGGAGCTGGCGTATCACATGATACTGATTTAAGTATTGCAGGGATTGCGCCATTCCGGCGCGCTTAGCAAAAATCGGGATAAACACCAGGAAACATCTCATTTGCGCAACATTTAATGCCAGCATTTAACATTTGCTGGCATTTTGCCCAGATTTGGCACCTGAAAACAGATCGAATTAACGCGTATTTGCGCTAAAAATGGGCAATGTTTGCACTGTCACGGTGCGGGGGAAGACGTGTAATTGAATAGTTACTTAATGAAAGTATTTTAAATCAACGAATTAGAATGCGTACAGATTTTGAGGTTTAATCGCAAATTGCGATCTAAATCAAATTTAACAACTAAAGATAAAAAGATTATCGCCGAAATAACATAAGCCGAAAGAGTTAACAACCAGATAACCTGCACAGGACGCAACCATGTCTTCTCATCCCTACGTTAGTCAGCAAAATACACCGCTGGATGATGATATCACCCTCATGTCCACCACCGACTTACAAAGCTATATCACTCATGCGAACGATACCTTTGTCCAGGTCAGCGGCTATCAACTGAATGAATTGCTCGATAAGCCGCACAACCTGGTTCGTCATCCGGACATGCCAAAAGCGGCGTTTGCGGATATGTGGTACACCCTTAAACAGGGTGAACCATGGAGCGGCATTGTGAAAAATCGGCGTAAGAATGGCGATCACTACTGGGTGAGGGCCAACGCGGTGCCGATGGTGCGGGAAGGGCGAGTGACCGGGTACATGTCGATTCGTACCCGGGCAACTGACGAAGAGATTGCGACGGTAGAGCCTTTATATAAAGCGCTGAATGAAGGACGTTGCAACCGACGTATTCATAAAGGGTTGGTGGTACGCAAAGGCTGGCTGGGTAAACTCCCGGCACTGCCTATTCGCTGGCGGGTACGCAGCGTGATGGCATTGATGTTTGCCGTACTGGCGACCGCATTGCAGCAAATGGGCGCCGAATGGCCGTTACTGTTGATGAGTGCGTTGGTAATGCTGCTGGGGACGGCTATTTTCGAATGGCAAATTGTGCGTCCCATCGAGAATGTTGCTCGTCAGGCGTTGAAAGTGGCGACCGGTGAGCGCAACAGCGTATCGCATCTTAACCGCAGTGATGAACTGGGTTTGATGCTGCGAGCGGTGGGGCAACTGGGGTTAATGTGCCGTTGGCTCATCCATGATGTCTCCAGCCAGGTGAGTTGTGTGCGCAGCGACAGCGAAACGCTGGCAAAAGGCAGTGATGATTTGAACAAGCATACGCAGCAGACCGTGGAGAATGTGCAGGAAACGGTGACCACCATGAATCAGATGGCGGCGTCGGTGAAACAAAACTCTGAGACCGCCGCCGCGGCCGATAAACTCTCGATTGCTGCCAGCAGCGCGGCAACACACGGCGGCGAGGCGATGGATATCGTCATCAAAACCATGGATGATATTGCCAACAGCACTCAGCGGATCGGCACCATTACCACGCTGATTAACGATATTGCTTTCCAGACCAATATTCTGGCCTTGAACGCCGCCGTTGAAGCCGCGAGGGCGGGCGAGCAGGGCAAAGGTTTCGCGGTGGTGGCGGGAGAAGTGCGTCATCTTGCCAGTCGTAGCGCCAGCGCGGCCAATGATATCCGCAAGCTGATTGATGCCAGCGCCGATAAGGTACAGTCCGGCTCCGATCAGGTGCACGCCGCGGGGCGTACGATGGACGATATTGTGGCGCAGGTGCAAAACGTCACTCAACTGATCGCGCAAATCAGCCACTCAACGCTGGAACAGTCCGATGGTCTTTCCAGCCTGACTCGTGCGGTGAATGAACTGAGCAGCATTACGCAGAAAAACGCTGAACTGGTTGAAGAGAGTGCCCAGATTTCCGCGATGGTGAAACATCGCGCGGGTCGTCTGGAAGATGCGGTCACGGTGCTGCATTAATCTTAACCACAGCAGGCGCAACGCCGGACACGGGTTCCGCCTGCTGCGCAGATTAATCTAACTGAGTAATGTCCAGCGCGGCGCGATCGATAATACCAATGATTTTTTTGATCTGCGCCTCGCTGGTATCACCATGATTGACGCGTAGGTCCAGCACAGCTTTGAAGTTCTCCAGCGCGCGTTTCATCTGTGGGTTTTTACGTAATTCAAAACCCACACAGCGGGCTTTAATACGTTCGTGGATATGTTCCAGATGTTCGCGGTTCTCATCCAGCCACTGCAGACCTTGAGTCGTGATGGCAATCTGCTTACGCCCACCTTCCTCGTCGCTGATGGCGATCAGGGCTTGATCCTGCAACAGATCCAGCGTCGGATAGATAACGCCCGGGCTCGGGGTGTAGTTACCCTGGGTCAAGGTTTCAATCGCTTTAATCAGTTCATAGCCGTGGCTGGCGTCGCGGGTCAGGATATCCAGAATCACCAGGCGTAATTCGCCGTGACCGAAGAAGCGCTGGCGACGACCACCACCTCCGCCGCGACCGTGGCGGCGTCCGCAACCCTGTTCGTGGTGATGTTCCTGGTGACAGCCTGCGTGGCGATGCTCTTCACCTTTGCAGCAGCCTGCATGGTGCTCACTGTGGCGGCTTTCGTGGTGATGTCCTTCACCCTTGCAGCAGCCTTCGTGTTGGTGCTCTGTCTGTTTACAGCAACCTTCATGATGGTTTTGCATCATCGTCTCCTGATGTGTTTTAGATATATCTAATTTATATCTAAATGTTGTTTTTACGCAAGTCGACAAATTAAATGTTTTTTAATATATTGATTATTATCTATTTTTATAAGTTCTGTGATGGCTGGTAATCACAAGGTGACTATATCAAAAAAGTGCTTGCAATCTTTCTGATTAGCAATCATTATCATTTAAAAATAAATTTAGATATATCGTATTATCTTCACGAAGGCGAAAAAATGACAAAAAACACCTCACGCTACCCACAGCGCGTTCGCAATGAACTGCGCTTCCGTGAACTTACCGTCCTGCGCGTTGAACGTATTAGCGCGGGTTTTCAGCGCATCGTACTGGGCGGTGATGCGCTGGACGGTTTTAGCTCGCACGGCTTTGATGACCATACCAAGGTCTTTTTCCCGGAGCCGGGCAGCCATTTTGTGCCGCCTGTTGTCACCGATGAAGGCATTGTCTGGGCCGAGGGTGTGCGTCCGCTCTCCCGTGACTACACGCCGTTGTATGACGAAGCGCGCCATGAGCTGGCGCTGGATTTTTATATTCATGACGGTGGCGTGGCGAGCACATGGGCAATGAATGCTCGCGAGGGTGACAAGCTGACGATCGGTGGTCCGCGCGGTTCTTTGGTGGTGCCAGAGGATTATGCGTATCAGGTTTACGTGTGTGATGAATCAGGAATGCCCGCGCTGCGCCGACGCCTGGAGTCGCTCAGCCGTTTAGCGGTACGCCCGAACGTAACGGCGCTGGTAAGCGTGCAGGATGCGGCGTATCAGGACTATTTTGCCCATCTCGACGAGTTTACTATTCAGTGGTTTATCGGCCATGACGAACAGGCGGTGAACGAACATTTATCGCGGCTGAACGTGCCCGCAGACGATTATTTCATCTGGATTACCGGCGAAGGCAGGGTGGTAAAAAACCTCTGCGCCCGCTTTGAAACCGTGGCGTTCGATCAGCAACTGGTGCGCGCAACGGCTTACTGGCATCAACGCCGTTAATCAGTAATTCGATGGCGGCACGCCAAACGCCTGGCGAAAGGCGTAGCTAAATGCCGCGGTGCTGGAATACCCCACATCCAGCGCCACGGCAGTTACGCTTTTATTTTTCTTCAGCATTAATACGGACTCCAGAATACGCATTTTTTGCTTCCAGACGCTGAAGGGCAATCCGGTTTCTTTTTTGAAATGCCGTGAAAAGGTACGGGCTGACATGCCCAGATGCTGCGCCCAGTATTCAACCGAATGCTCCAGCGCCGGGGATTCCTGAATTGTCCGGCACACTTTGGTTAATTCGCGATCGTGCGGCCAGGGTAATACAAAAGCGACTTCCGGGAGCTGCAGAATAATATCGACCAGAACACTAACCAGCTTGCCCTCTTTTGACTGGCTATCATAATGGCCCGAAATTAAATTGGTGGCGTAATGAATAAACTCTCTGGCGAAATCACTGATCGCCACCACTTTACATTCATTAATGCTCTCTTCAAGAAAACCCGGCTTAATATCCAGATTCTCTAAATGCACATCATCCAGTGCCCAGACCGCATGTTCGGTATTATTGGGGATCCAGATGCCATAATGCGCCGGGATTATCCAGCATTTGCCGGCAACATCAATTCGCATGCTGCCTTTACGGGCGAAATGAAACTGCATAAAAGAGTGCGAATGCTGCGGAACATGATGGTTGGCTTCCAGGACATAAGAACGAAAGTACACGTCCTGCGGCAACTCCGTAATGGAGTTATCGGGGAATGAATTCCACTGTTTTTGCGCGAGAGTCTCCATAAATAAATCGTCAATGCTCCCGGTGATATGTCCGCTATTCGATAGATCTTGTCCGCAGATCATAATACATACATTCAGTTTTCCATAATAATCTTGCGTAACGATTTTTAGCCCACTTTGGTAAATACCATGAACACGCTTTGTTCAGATGCTGTCATCGTCAATGAAACAAATGATAACTGGATCCGAATGGGGAAAGAGCTGCTTTCGCAAGCGGATATCCAGATTAATGGCTCTCGTGCCTGGGACATTCAACTTCATCATGCCGGTTTCTTTAAGCGGGTACTGCAACAAGGCTCGTTAGGGCTGGGCGAAAGCTATATGGAAGGCTGGTGGGACTGCGAGCGGCTCGATATTCTGTTCTGTAAAATTCTCAAAGCAAAACTCGACCAGCAAATGCCGGGCAACCTGAAAGATATTTTACGCATTGCCAGCGCTCGCCTGTTTAATTTGCAGTCGCGGAGCCGCGCGTGGATTGTCGGCAAAGAACATTATGATATTGGGAACGATCTTTTTGCGCTGATGCTGGATCCGCATATGCAATATTCCTGTGGTTACTGGAAAGACGCGACCACATTAGACGATGCGCAAAATGCCAAATTAAAAATGATTTGTGAGAAGCTACAACTCAAACCGGGTATGCGTTTACTCGATATCGGTTGTGGCTGGGGCGGACTGGCGGAATATGCAGCGCGTCATTACGGCGTGGCGGTAGAAGGCGTCACTATCTCTAAAGAGCAGCAGAAAATGGCGCAACAGCGCTGTGAAGGGCTGGACGTTAATATTCTGCTGCAGGATTATCGTGACCTCGATAAACACTACGATCGCATTGTCTCCGTGGGGATGTTCGAACACGTCGGGCCGAAAAACTACGACACCTATTTCAGCATCGCCGACCGTTGTTTAAAACCGGACGGGCTGTTCCTGCTGCATACCATTGGCAGCAACAAAAAGGGGATGAGCGTCGATCCGTGGATCAATAAATACATTTTCCCGAACGGTTGCTTACCGTCGATATCGCATATTGCCGAGGCCAGCGAATCACGCTTTGTAATGGAAGACTGGCATAACTTTGGCAGCGATTACGATAAAACGCTGATGGCCTGGCATGAGCGTTTTAATCAGGCATGGCCGGAGCTGTCTTCACGTTACTCCGCCACCTTCAGAAGAATGTTTAATTACTATTTATGCGCCTGCGCTGGGGCTTTCCGCGCCAGAGATATTGAGCTTTGGCAGGTACTGTTTAGCCGCGGCGTCGAGGGTGGCCTCCGCGTTTATCGTTAACGTTCTGCCTGATGCGCGAAGCGCATCAGGCATTTATCACTTAACCCAACTCACTCTCCGCCAGCGCTTTAAATACCATTGCGACGGCATGCGCCCCGGGATCCATATTACCCAGCAAACTTTCGCTGCTCAGATACGATGCGCGACCCGCATTGGCTTTGCTCGACAAACAGGTTCGTTCGGCCCCGGCTTGCGCGGCGTCAAAAGCGGCATGCAGGTTGTCCGGCTGCGCCAGCAGTGAGGTCAGCGCGGGTTGCAGTGCATCTATCATGGTGCGATCGCCTTCGTCTGCGCCGCCGTAGAACTTCATCTGCTCCAGACCCGCATTCAGCGCTTCGGCAACGTTAGCTCCCTGTTCCAGTTTCTGCCCGGCGGCGGTAAAGAAAATAGACATCAGCACGCCGCTGGAACCCCCCATCACCACGGTCAGGCGTTCGCCAATCAGCGCGAACAGCGTGGCAAGGTCATCCAGTGGAAGCTGCTGACGCTGCAGCAGACTGGCAATTTCACGCGCGCCGGCGGCAAAGGTTGAACCCGTATCGCCATCGCCGACTTTGGCATCCAGCGCGTTGAGATGTGCTTCCAGATTGGAAAGCGTTCCGGTGACCTGCTCCACAATTTCAGCGACCCGCGCGTTGGCAGAGGGCTGGAATTCCACGTGCGCGCTGCGCTGGGATGATGGCGCGTAGCTGATTTCACGCGGTGGGACGGGAGTCGGCCAGTTGCTGGTTTCCACTTCGGTCAGCAGCGCTTTTTCGATGCTCTCTTCCAGCACGATGGCCGTTAGTGAGAATCCTTTCATATCCAGCGCGGTGACCAGCGAGGCCGGACCAATTAGCCAGTCGATGCGTGGGTATAGCGGACTGCTGGCCAGTTCGCGGGTGATAATAGCCATTTCCGCAACGGATACGCCGCCAAGATTGTTAATCATCACCGCCACTCTGCCGGTTTCAGGTAGGACCGTCAGCAGTTTATCCACCATCAGGTTCACCACCTGCGCGCTGTTTTGGGTATCAATAACCGAGGCCCCCGGCTCGCCGTGAATGCCCATGCCCAGCTCAGCATGACCCGGATGATGGCGCGGCGCGGCGTCGGTTTCTTGCGGCAGATGACAGCTGGAGAGGGCGACGCCCAGGCTGAAGGTGTTGTTGGCTGCGTATTGCGCTTCACGCAGGACGGTGGCGAGGTTGTAGCCGCGTTCAGCGAAATAGCCGGCGATTTTATGCACCAGGATGGTTCCCGCAATGCCGCGTGGGTGTTTGTTATCCGGCAGGGAGATGTCGTCACCGACTATCAGCATTTCAACGTTGTAGCCCAGGCGTCGCGCTTTCTCGGCGGCGAGACCGAAGTTAAGACGGTCACCGGTGTAGTTCTTCACGATCAACAGACAGCCAGCCTCACCGGTCACTGCCTGAATAGCGGTCAGTACCGCATCCACGCTCGGGGAGGCGAACACGTCGCCGCAGACCGCCGCAGTCAGCATACCTTTGCCGATAAACCCAACGTGCGCGGGTTCGTGCCCTGAACCGCCGCCGGAGATCACCGCCACGTTATTTTTGTTAAGGTCGCGGCGAACCACGACGCGAATGGCCGGATCGCTCTCCAGACGCGCCAGGTTATTCCACGGGCTGGTGATAATTGCACCGTCGATCACGTCGCTCACAAGCTGGGTGCGTTGGTTAAAAAAGAATTGAGACATAACGGCTCCTCGAGGTTGAGTGTAAGACAAACCCCCGAATGCATGTTCATGGTGCGGAGGCGATAGAGAGATTCTGGCGAAGTCAGCATGGAAAAAAACAACGCGAAAATGAGTTTCATTACGAAACGTGATTGCTGTTTTTTGTTCCGAAATGAAACTTAATTAGGCGAGAAATCAGCACAATGCGAACTCGCTCGACTTTTTTCTTCTGCGATCAGAGCAGGCTGCACGGCGCTGTCAGCCTTTTTTGCGGGTTTTTACGCAGGATGGCGCGTTATTGGGGAAATTGATCTTCGTGTTGGACGGTGATTTCGCGGTAAAGGAACGGATCGGGATCGCAAACCTTATTATTTTTGTGGTTAAGTGTTCCAATATGAAACGTGTTCCTTTTTTATCTGTTTCATATCAGAACAAAATGACGAAAGATTTTTTTGTGCACGCCTCGCCATACAGTTATTACATCGCTCCGGTACGTCCGCTTTCGCCGTCAACATCAGGCTAAACGGGTTAACGCCAGGGCTCATCATGTAAAAACATGTACTTATTTGAGGATGAAAGGAATGCTAAAAGTTATTCAATCTCCAGCCAAATATCTCCAGGGTCCTGACGCTTCTACCTTATTTGGTCAATACGCTAAAAATCTGGCGGACAGCTTTTTCGTGATTGCGGACGACTTCGTCATGAAGCTGGCGGGAGAGAAGGTACTCAATGGTCTGCATAGCCATGACATTAGCTGCCACGCGGAACGCTTCAACGGTGAATGCAGCCATGTTGAAATTAACCGCCTGATTGCCATTCTGAAAAAACACGGTTGCCGTGGTGTGGTTGGGATTGGCGGTGGGAAAACGTTAGATACCGCCAAAGCGATTGGTTATTACCAGAAGCTGCCGGTGGTGGTGATCCCAACTATCGCATCTACCGATGCGCCAACCAGCGCGCTGTCCGTTATCTATACCGAAGCGGGTGAGTTTGAAGAGTATCTGATCTACCCGAAAAACCCGGATATGGTGGTGATGGATACCGCAATTATTGCCAAAGCGCCGGTACGTCTGCTGGTGGCCGGGATGGGCGATGCGCTCTCTACCTGGTTTGAAGCGAAAGCCTGTTATGACGCCCGAGCGACCAGCATGGCGGGCGGGCAGTCCACCGTGGCGGCGCTGAGCCTGGCGCGCCTGTGCTATGATACCCTGCTGGCGGAAGGCGAAAAGGCACGCTTAGCCGCCCAGGCTGGCGTGGTGACCGATGCGCTGGAACGTATTGTCGAAGCCAACACCTACCTCAGCGGTATCGGCTTTGAAAGCAGCGGCCTTGCGGGGGCACATGCCATCCATAACGGCTTTACGATTCTGGAAGAGTGTCACCATCTGTACCACGGTGAAAAAGTCGCCTTTGGTACGCTGGCGCAGCTGGTGCTGCAGAACAGCCCGATGGAAGAGATCGAAACCGTGCTGAATTTCTGTCAGAAAGTGGGCCTGCCGGTAACGTTAGCGGAAATGGGCGTGAAAGACGACATTGACGGCAAGATTATGGCCGTGGCTAAAGCCACCTGCGCAGAAGGTGAAACCATTCACAATATGCCGTTCCCGGTGACGCCTGAAAGCGTACATGCCGCTATTTTGACGGCAGACCTGCTGGGACAGCAGTGGCTGGCGCGTTAATCGGGCACAGGTAAATTTACCCAGCATCTTCCCCCCCTCTGACAGTCTCTGCCGGAGGGGTTGTCTATGGCAAAACAGCGGAAATGGATATGACGGCGCACACGCATAGCATCGGGCAGGAAGTCTCTTCGGTTCTCGCCCAGTCCTGGCATCGTTGCAGCAAGTTTATGCAGCGGGAAACCTGGCAGGCGCCGCATCAGGCGCAAGGGCTGACCTTTGAGTCGATTTGTCGTCGCAAGACGGCGCTGCTGACGATTGCGCAGGCCGCGCTGGAAGATGCCTGGGAGTTTATGGACGGTCGTCCGTGCGCACTGCTGATTCTGGATGAATCGGCCTGTATTCTCAGCCGTTGCGGCGATCCGCAGACGATAGAACAGCTGGCGGACCTTGGGTTTCGCGACGGCAGCTATTGCGCGGAAAGCATTATCGGCAGTTGTGCGCTGTCGCTGGCGACGATGCCGGGGCAGCCGACAAAAACCTCTGGCGCTCAGCACTTTAAACAGGCGTTGCATCCGTGGTCGTTCTGCTCGACGCCGGTGTTCGATAACCATGGACGTCTGTTTGGCTCCATCTCATTGTGCTGTCTGGTAGAACATGAGTCCGTTTCTGATTTATCCCTGACGCTGGCGATTGCCAGAGAAGTCGGCAATTCATTGCTGACCGACAGCCTGCTGGCAGAATCCAACCGCCATCTGAACCAGATGTACGGGCTGCTGGAGAGCATGGATGATGGCGTGATGGCCTGGAATGAGCAGGGGGTGTTGCAGTTCCTCAATGCGCGCGCGGCGCTGCTTTTGCATCTCGACGCGCAGGCCAGCCAGGGCAAAAACATTCACGACCTGCTCAATTTGCCCATGCTGCTGCGTCGGGCAATTAAACATGCCCGCGGTCTGAATCACGTCGAAGTCACTTTTGAAAGTCAGCACCAGTTTGTTGATGCCGTCATCACCCTGAAGCCGATTGTTGAGGAGCAGGGCAACAGCTTTATCCTGCTGCTGCACCCGGTGGAGCAAATGCGTCAGCTGATGACCAGCCAGCTCGGTAAGGTGAGCCACACCTTTGAGCAGATGTCGACGGACGATCCAGAAACCCGACGCTTGATCCATTTTGGTCGCCAGGCGGCAAGGGGGAGTTTCCCGATCCTGCTGTGCGGGGAAGAGGGCGTCGGGAAAGAGCTGCTGAGCCAGGCCATTCACAATGAAAGTGAACGCGCCAGTGGGCCGTATATCGCCGTCAACTGTCAGCTGTATGCCAACAGCGTGCTGGGGCAGGATTTTATGGGCAGTGCACCCACCGATGATGAAAATGGTCGGTTGAGCCGCCTTGAGCTGGCGAACGGCGGCACGCTGTTTCTGGAGAAAATTGAATATCTGGCGCCGGAACTGCAATCCGCGCTGTTACAGGTGATCAAGCAGGGAGTATTAACCCGCCTGGATGCCCGTCGCCTGATCCCGGTGGATGTAAAAGTGATCGCCACCACCACGGTTGATCTCGCTAATCTGGTGGAGCAAAACCGCTTTAGCCGCCAGCTGTATTACGCGCTGCACTCTTTTGAGATTGTTATCCCGCCGCTACGCGCGCGGCGTAACAGTATTCCCTCGCTGATTTATACGCGACTGAATAGCCTGAAAAAACGCTTTTCAACCAGCCTGAAGATCGACGACGACGCGCTGGCGCAACTGGTGGCTTATTCGTGGCCGGGCAATGACTTCGAGCTGAACAGCATTATCGAAAACATCGCCATCAGTAGCGATAACGGCCATATCCGGCTGAGTAATTTACCTGATTATCTGTTTGCCGAGCGCCCCGGTCTGGAGACCGCGTCTTCCCTGCTGCCAGCCAGCCTGACATTTACCGCTATCGAAAAAGAGGCGATTATCCACGCTGCCCGCGTCACCAGTGGGCGCGTGCAGGAGATGTCGCAACTGCTGAATATTGGTCGCACGACCTTGTGGCGTAAGATGAAGCAGTACGACATCGACGCCAGCCAGTTTAAGCGCAAACATCTGGAGTAGTTTCTTCGATTCTGGCCATGGAGAACAGCGCATCCGACAGTCGGTTGATATAACGCTTGGGTTCATCGCGTAACGTCAGCGTTCTGTCCATCGCGATGAGGATCCGCTCCAGCCGGCGTGCCAGGGTGCGCGCAACGTGTAGCTGTGCCGATGCCAGATTTTTTCCCGGAATGACAAATTCTTTCAGGGGGCCGCTCTGCGCCATATTGCGGTCAATAAGCTGCTCCAGCGCCTGAATATCCTCGGCGTTAATCGTCTGCGTTAAGCGGGCGAGACCTTTCTCATCGCTGGCGAGTTCCGACCCCAGCACAAACAGCATCTTCTGGATGGCATGCAGATCTTCGCGTAATTCTGCCTGGCGCGAGCTGGCATAGCAGACGCCAAGCTGGGAAATCAGTTCATCCACCGTACCGTAGGCGTTAACGCGGATGTCGTCTTTGTCGATACGGCTGCCGCCAAACAGCGCAGTCGTGCCTTTATCACCGGTTCGGGCATAGATGCGGTACATTTATTTTATCTCGCTAAAGGGAAGCACTTTGACCAGTTGGCCAGCATTGGCGCCGAGCATGCGGATCATTGCTGCCCCGGCGGCGATATGCCCACGGACCAGCGCCCGATCCTCGGGTAGCTGGGCGTGGGTTAGGGCAATATCACCGCTGGCGCTGAGGCCGAGACCCACGCGTAGCGTTGAGCTTTTAGCCGCCAGCTTGCTGAGGGCCAGCGCGCAGTCATGTGCGTCGCAACAGATTGTCCGGCAAGGGACGCCTTGCTCTTCCAGCCCCCAGCATAGTTCATCAAGCACGCGCGTATCCTGCCAGCGTGAGTGATAAAACAGATGTACGCCCGGTGATGAAAGTGACATTGCGCCCCCTTATTGATCAGAATGCCTGACGGAAGATCCCGGCAATTTCTTTCTCATTCCCTTTACGCGGGTTGGAGAAGGCATTGCCGTCTTTCAGCGCCATTTCCGCCATATACGGGAAATCGGCTTCTTTGACGCCCAGCTCGCGCAGATGCTGCGGAATACCGATATCGGCTGACAGGCGAGCGATGGCATGAATCGCCAGTTCGGCGGCATCCATGGTGGACAGACCGTCGGTGTTCTCACCCATAAACTCTGCGATGTCGGCAAATTTCTCCGGATTAGCGATCAGGTTATAGCGCGCCACGTGCGGCAGCAGGACGGCATTTGCTACGCCGTGCGGCATGTCGTACAGACCGCCAAGCTGATGCGCCATCGCGTGAACGTAACCAAGGTTGGCGTTATTGAAGGCCATACCCGCCAGCAAAGAGGCATAGGCCATGTTTTCACGAGCTTTCAGGTTGCTGCCCAGCGCTACGGCCTGGCGCAAATTACGGGCGATCAGACGAATTGCCTGGATAGCGGCGGCGTCGGTAACCGGGTTGGCATCTTTTGAAATATAGGCCTCAACAGCGTGTGTCAGGGCGTCCATCCCGGTCGCTGCGGTCAGTGGCGCAGGTTTGCCGAGCATCAGCAGCGGGTCATTAATAGAGACTGAAGGCAGGTTGCGCCAGCTGACAATCACAAACTTCACTTTGGTTTTGGTATTGGTCAGTACGCAGTGGCGGGTGACTTCGCTGGCGGTACCGGCGGTGGTATTCACCGCGACGATCGGCGGCAGCGGATTGGTCAGGGTTTCAATCCCGGCATAGCTATAGAGATCGCCTTCGTGCGTCGCCGCGATACCGATGCCTTTACCGCAGTCATGCGGACTACCACCGCCGACGGTAACGATAATATCGCATTGCTCCTTACGAAAAACTTCCAGACCGTCGCGCACGTTGGTGTCTTTGGGGTTTGGCTCGACGCCGTCAAACACCACCACGTCAATACCGGCTTCACGCAGATGTTCGAGGGTTTTATCAACCGCGCCGTCCTTAATGGCTCGCAGACCTTTATCAGTCACCAGCAGCGCTTTTTTACCGCCCAACAGTTTGCAGCGTTCGCCCACGACGGAAATAGCATTCGGGCCAAAGAAATTCACATTTGGCACCAGGTAATCAAACATACGATAGCTCATAATTTACCTTCTTAGATTTAAATTATAATTCAGAAAAACAATCCAGTGCGGTTTGCGCTAATAACATGTCTTGTTCGACAGTACCGCCACTTACGCCGACAGCACCGATTAATTTATCGTTTAACATGACAGGTAAGCCGCCGCCAAAAATAACGATCCGCTGTTGATTCGTTAGCTGTAAACCATATAGTGACGCACCCGGTTGTACCGCGTCGGTAATTTCATGGGTCCCCTGGCGCAGACAGCAGGCGGTATACGCTTTATTAAGAGAAATATCACAGCTGGTGACAAACGCGTCGTCCATGCGTTGCATCAGCAGCGTGTTTCCGCCGCGATCCACCACGGAAAAGACCACCGGCACGTTGATCTCAGACGCTTTAGCCTCGACGGCCTGCGCCATTTTTTTCGCAGCCGCCAGCGTAATGGTGGCGATTGGTTGGCTCTTATTCACAGTTTCTCCTGAAAATAGTGTAGGGCTGAGGTCACGAAAATATCGCGAGACAGCTATTTTTTATCATTGGGTTTGGCTTTATTTTGTCGCCACGCGTTATTGAGTCAATAGGGTGAGAATTTCAAAAATATTAATTTGATTTTGCGTATCGGCATTTATTGATAATGATCATTTAACTTCGTCACAATTCTCTCCGGCTATTCCTGAGAACCGTTTCAATATGGAACGATGAATTTTTATTACGTGCCAAATTGGAACGAAATTAATTTTATTTTTTTATTGCTGTGCTCATTTAGAGTTCGGCCATTGCTGATGAAAGGCGAATGCCGGGTGGTGTGTCCCCGGCAATACGGCCCGGCGTCCCTATTTTTTATCTTTTGAGTCCATAAACTATGAGAAGATCAAAACGATTCGAAGTGCTTGCGAAGCGCCCTGTAAATCAGGATGGGCTGATTGGCGAATGGCCTGAAGAGGGGCTGATCGCCATGGAAAGCCCCTACGATCCGGCTTCGTCGGTGAAGGTAGAGAATGGTCGTATTGTTGAGCTGGACGGCAAGAGCCGCGCCGAGTTCGACATGATTGACCGTTTTATTGCCGACTACGCGATTAACGTGGCTGAAACTGAACGGGCAATGCGGCTCGATGCGCTGGAGATCGCCAGAATGCTGGTGGATATCCACGTCAGCCGGGAAGAGATTGTTGCTATTACCACCGCCATCACGCCGGCGAAAGCGGTGGAGGTGATGGCGAAAATGAACGTGGTGGAAATGATGATGGCGCTGCAAAAAATGCGCGCCAGGCGCACGCCATCCAACCAGTGCCATGTCACTAACCTGAAAGACAACCCGGTACAGATTGCCGCCGATGCGGCTGAAGCGGGGATCCGTGGTTTTTCAGAACAGGAAACCACGGTCGGCATCGCCCGCTATGCGCCGTTTAACGCCCTGGCGCTTTTGGTCGGTTCCCAGTGCGGTCGTCCTGGCGTGCTCACGCAATGTTCCGTTGAGGAGGCGACGGAGCTGGAGCTGGGGATGCGCGGGTTAACCAGCTACGCCGAAACGGTATCGGTATACGGTACAGAGTCGGTGTTTACCGACGGCGATGATACGCCGTGGTCCAAAGCGTTTCTCGCCTCGGCCTATGCGTCTCGCGGGCTGAAAATGCGTTATACCTCCGGTACCGGTTCGGAAGCGCTGATGGGCTATTCCGAGAGTAAATCGATGCTCTATCTGGAGTCGCGCTGCATCTTTATCACCAAAGGCGCGGGTGTACAGGGGCTGCAAAACGGCGCGGTCAGCTGTATCGGCATGACCGGCGCAGTGCCGTCGGGGATCCGCGCGGTGCTGGCGGAAAACCTGATTGCCTCGATGCTCGACCTTGAAGTGGCCTCCGCCAATGACCAGACCTTTTCCCACTCAGATATTCGCCGTACCGCCCGTACCCTGATGCAAATGCTGCCGGGTACCGACTTTATCTTCTCCGGCTATAGTGCCGTGCCGAACTACGACAACATGTTTGCCGGGTCGAACTTCGATGCGGAAGACTTCGATGATTACAACATTCTGCAACGCGATCTGATGGTGGACGGTGGTCTGCGTCCTGTAACCGAAGAAGAAACCATCGCCATCCGTAACAAGGCGGCGCGCGCCATTCAGGCGGTGTTCCGCGAACTGGGCCTGCCGTTGATTAGCGATGAGGAAGTTGAGGCCGCCACTTACGCTCACGGCAGCAAAGATATGCCCGCGCGCAATGTGGTGGAAGATCTGGCCGCCGTGGAAGAGATGATGAAGCGCAATATTACCGGGCTGGATATCGTCGGCGCGCTAAGCCGTAGCGGCTTCGAAGATATCGCCAGTAACATCCTCAATATGCTGAGACAGCGCGTCACCGGTGATTACCTGCAAACGTCGGCCATTCTGGATCGCCAGTTTGAGGTGGTCAGCGCTGTTAACGACATTAATGATTATCAGGGACCAGGCACCGGCTATCGCATCTCTGCCGAGCGCTGGGCGGAAATTAAAAATATCGCGGGCGTGGTTCAGCCTGGCTCAATTGAATAAGGCGGTACACCGTGGAATGCACAACTGAACGTAAGCCGGTTTTCACCTTGCAGGTAAGCGAAGGCGAGGCGGCTACAGCGGACGAACGCGTAGATGAAGTGGTGATTGGCGTCGGTCCGGCCTTTGATAAGTATCAGCACAAAACCCTGATTGATATGCCGCATAAGGCGATTCTTAAAGAGCTGGTGGCAGGGATTGAAGAAGAGGGGCTGCATGCGCGGGTGGTGAGAATTCTGCGCACCTCGGATGTTTCTTTTATGGCGTGGGATGCGGCTAATCTCAGTGGTTCCGGCATCGGGATTGGTATCCAGTCGAAGGGAACCACGGTGATTCATCAGCGCGATCTGCTACCGCTGAGTAACCTGGAGCTGTTCTCTCAGGCTCCGCTGCTGACGCTGGAAACCTATCGCCAGATCGGTAAAAACGCCGCGCGCTATGCACGCAAAGAGTCGCCTTCGCCGGTGCCGGTGGTCAATGACCAGATGGTGCGCCCTAAATTTATGGCCAAGGCCGCGCTGTTTCACATCAAAGAAACCAAACACGTGGTGCAGGATGCTGCACCCGTCACGCTGCATATTGCACTGGTAAGGGAATGACCATGAACGACAACATCATGACCGCGCAGGATTACCCATTAGCCACCCGCTGCCCGGAGAAAATCCAGACGCCTGGCGGGAAACCGTTAACCGACATAACCCTTGAGAATGTGCTGGCAGGCAAGGTCGGGCCGCAGGATGTGCGTATTTCTCAGCAAACGCTGGAGTACCAGGCGCAGATTGCCGAACAGATGCAGCGTCACGCCGTGGCGCGCAATTTCCGTCGCGCGGCGGAGCTGATTGCCATCCCGGATGCTCGTATTCTGGAGATCTACAATGCGCTACGTCCGTTTCGTTCTTCATTCGCGGAGCTACAGGCGATTGCCGATGAGCTGGAGCACACCTGGCATGCCACGGTGAACGCCGCTTTTGTCCGCGAGTCGGCAGAGGTGTATCAGCAGAGAAACAAGCTGCGTAAAGGCAGCCAGTGACGGAGGGCGCATGCCGTTAATCGCCGGGATTGATATCGGCAACGCCACCACCGAAGTGGCGTTGGCGCAACATGGACGGTTTATTGCCAGCGGAATTGTCGCCACCACGGGCATGAAAGGGACGCGGGACAATATTGCCGGGGTGGTGACCTCCCTGCAGCAGGCACTGGATAAAACGCCGTGGTCGCTTCAGGACGTGGCGAAAATCTGCATCAATGAGGCCGCGCCGGTGATTGGCGATGTGGCGATGGAAACCATCACTGAAACCATCATTACGGAATCGACAATGATTGGTCATAACCCGCAGACGCCGGGGGGCGTCGGCGTGGGGATGGGAACCACCATCAGCGTGGATAAGCTGGCATCACTGAGCGAGGAGCGCTTTGCGCAGGGCTGGATCCCGTTGGTAGGCGAAGAGATCGATTTCCTCGAAGCGGTCTGGCTCATCAATGAGGCGTTGGATCGTGGGATCAACGTGGTGGCGGCGATCCTGAAAAAAGATGATGGCGTGCTGGTGAACAATCGCCTGCGTCGGGCAATGCCGGTGGTCGATGAAGTCACGCTACTGGAGAAGGTTCCGGAAGGTGTGCTGGCGGCGGTGGAAGTGGCGGCTGCAGGGCAGGTGGTGCGGGTATTGTCGAATCCTTACGGCATCGCGACCTTTTTTGCCCTGACGCCGGAGGAAACGCAA
Source organism: Citrobacter sp. Cc139 (assembly GCF_030334645.1). Classification (NCBI taxonomy): domain Bacteria; kingdom Pseudomonadati; phylum Pseudomonadota; class Gammaproteobacteria; order Enterobacterales; family Enterobacteriaceae; genus Citrobacter; species Citrobacter sp. Cc139. The sequence goes on along the minus strand of NZ_JAOWDM010000062.1, from coordinate 90,986 downwards.
ACCATCGTCCCTATCGCCAGAGCGCTGATTGGCAACCGCTCCGCTGTGGTGCTGAAAACACCGCAGGGGGATGTGCAGTCGCGAACGATCCCGGCGGGTAAGATCTTTATTCGTGGCGAAAAGCGCGGCGGTGAAGCTGACGTAGCGCAAGGCGCGCAGGCCATTATGCAGGCGATGAGCGCCTGCACGCCCGTGTGCGATATTCGCGGTGAAGCAGGTACGCACGCGGGCGGGATGCTTGAGCGGGTGCGTAAGGTGATGGCCTCGCTGACCGGTCATGACATGAACGCCGTGCATATTCAGGATCTTCTGGCGGTGGATACGTTTATTCCCCGCGAGGTGCAGGGTGGCATTGCCGGTGAATGCTCAATGGAGAACGCCGTTGGCATTGCGGCGATGGTGAAATCTGACCGCTTACAGATGCAGGCTATCGCCAGCGAACTGAGCGCGCGGCTAAACACGCCCGTGGAGGTGGGAGGGGTGGAAGCCAACATGGCCGTGGCTGGCGCGTTAACGACGCCCGGATGCGCCGCGCCGCTGGCGATCCTCGATTTAGGCGCAGGATCCACCGATGCAGCCATTATTAATAGCGACGGCGTAGTGAAGGCGGTACATCTTGCCGGGGCGGGGAATATGGTCAGCCTGCTAATTCAAACGGAACTGGGCTTAAGCGATCCGTTTTTAGCAGAGGAAATTAAAAAATACCCGCTGGCCAAAGTGGAGAGCCTGTTCAGCATTCGCCACGAGAACGGCGCGGTGGAGTTTTTTCGTGAACCGCTCAGCCCGTCAGTATTTGCCAAAGTGGTGTATCTGAAAGACGGCGAGCTGATCCCGGTTGATAACCAGACCTCGCTGGAGAAGATTCGTCTGGTGCGTCGTCAGGCCAAAGAGAAAGTTTTTGTCACCAACTGTCTGCGCGCGTTACGCCAGGTATCACCTGGCGGCTCCATTCGCGATATCACGTTTGTGGTGCTGGTAGGCGGCTCATCGCTGGATTTTGAAATTCCGCAGATGATCACCGATGCGCTGGCGCATTACGGCGTTGTCGCCGGGCAGGGCAACATCCGTGGCACTGAAGGCCCGCGCAATGCGGTGGCGACTGGGCTGGTTTTAGCCGGAGAAGCAAAAAAATAGCGCAGAAAACAGCCGCGCAAGCGTTTAGCTGCGGGGTAAGTCAAAGAAAGGCGATGTTCTCTTTGATATCCCGGCGGAGTTGGGTACATAGTATCAAGGTGTCTCTAACGTGGTTAATTTTAAGGATAAGAGCATGCCAACAGCAATTGAGAAAGCCTTGGATTTTATTGGTGGTATGAACACTTCGGCGTCAGTACCCCATTCAATGGATGAAAGCACCGCTAAGGGAATTCTAAAGTATTTGCATGACTTAGGTGTGCCAGCGAGTCCGGAAGTTGTGATGGCACGGGGTGAGCAGGAGGGATGGAATCCTGAGTTCACGAAAAAAGTGGCCGGATGGGCAGAAAAAGTTGCCTCCGGTAACCGCATCCTTATCAAAAACCCAGAGTATTTTTCAACCTACATGCAGGAGCAGCTCAAAGAACTCGTGTGAGCTGACTATCGAATAAAACGCTAACGGACGTTTCCATCTCCGGATGGCGGCGTCCAGAAGGGTTGCCACATGCTGTTTATTGGGCAGACATATCTAAACGAAAGATTAATAAAAAAGGACCTGCGATTTCTCGCAAGCCCTTGAAATTTGGTGGCCCCTGCTGGACTTGAACCAGCGACCAAGCGATTATGAGTCGCCTGCTCTAACCACTGAGCTAAGGGGCCGTGGCGGTGGATTATAAAGTAACTCCGCGTCGCAATCCAGACATAAGCGTACGGATGCTGATTTTATAAACAATGTATTATCAGTCCGTTATACTGTTACTCTGATGTATTGTTCGGAGTAATTATGGTTAAGGACATACTGGCACCAGGGCTGCGGGTGGTGTTTTGCGGCATCAATCCGGGGCTATCTTCCGCAGGTACAGGATTCCCCTTTGCGCATCCCGCCAATCGCTTCTGGAAGGTCATCCATCAGGCGGGATTTACCGATCGCCAACTGAAGCCAGAAGAGGCGCAACACCTGCTGGATTTCCGCTGTGGCGTGACTAAATTTGTCGACAGGCCAACGGTGCAGGCTAATGAAGTGAAGCTACAGGAGATGCGTAGCGGTGGCCGTAAGCTTATTGAAAAGATTGATGACTATCAGCCCGCCGCGCTGGCGATTCTTGGCAAGCAGGCGTTCGAGCAAGGCTTTAGTCAGCGCGGAGCGCAGTGGGGAAAGCAGACGCTGACCATTGGCGCGACGCAGATTTGGGTATTGCCAAATCCCAGCGGATTGAGCCGGATAACACTGGATAAGCTGGTGGAGGCGTATCGTGAGCTGGATGACGCGCTGGTCATGCGCGGGATGTAAATAAAAACGCCACCTTGCGGTGGCGTTTGAACTTATACGGCGAGATTAATCGTCGAGGAAGCTACGCAGCACTTCAGAACGGCTCGGGTGGCGCAGTTTACGCAGCGCCTTCGCTTCGATCTGACGGATACGTTCGCGGGTAACGTCGAACTGTTTACCCACTTCTTCCAGCGTGTGGTCGGTGTTCATATCGATACCGAAACGCATACGCAGAACTTTCGCTTCACGAGCGGTCAGGCCAGCCAGAACGTCGTGCGTTGCGGCACGCAGGCTCTCGGTAGTGGCAGAGTCCAGCGGCAGCTCGAGGGTGGTATCCTCGATGAAATCACCCAGATGCGAATCTTCATCGTCGCCGATCGGCGTTTCCATGGAGATAGGCTCTTTGGCGATCTTCAGCACTTTACGGATCTTGTCTTCCGGCATCAGCATGCGTTCAGCCAGCTCTTCCGGCGTCGGCTCACGGCCCATCTCTTGCAGCATCTGACGGGAAATACGGTTGAGCTTGTTAATGGTCTCAATCATATGCACCGGAATACGGATGGTACGCGCCTGATCCGCGATAGAGCGGGTAATTGCCTGACGGATCCACCAGGTTGCGTAGGTGGAGAACTTGTAACCACGACGGTATTCAAACTTATCAACCGCTTTCATCAGACCGATGTTGCCTTCCTGAATCAGATCGAGGAACTGCAGACCACGGTTGGTGTATTTCTTGGCGATAGAGATAACCAGACGTAAGTTCGCTTCAACCATCTCTTTTTTCGCACGACGGGCTTTCGCCTCACCGATGGACATGCGACGGTTGATATCTTTGACCTGCTCGATGGTCAGGCCGGTTTCTTCTTCAATCTGCTGCAGTTTCTGCAGGCCGCGGTGAACGTCATCTGCCACGTCGTGCAGTTTTTCAGACCACGGTTTGTTCATCGCGATTGCCGCGTTGAACCAGGTTTCGCTGGTTTCATTGCCAGTGAACAGAGTGATGAAGTTTTTCTTCGGCATTTTGCACTGCTCAACGCAGAGCTTCATGATCAGACGTTCCTGAGTACGCACGCGGTCCATCATGACGCGCATGCTGTTTACCAGGTAGTCGAACTGCTTCGGCACCAGGCGGAACTGTTTGAACACTTCAGACAGCTTCTGAATTTCTTCCTGCGCGGCAGCATGGCTGCGGCCTTTGGCCTTGATCGTGTCGCGGGTGATTTCGTACTGGGTACGCAGCTCAGCGAATTTTTCACGCGCTAATTCAGGGTCGATGCTGTTGTCGTCATCGCTGCTGTCGTCGTCATCTTCTTCATCTTCGTCTTCATCTTCATCCATCTCTTCTTGAGAGAGTTCAGAACCGACGTGGGTCGCCGTTGGCGCCATGTCTTCTTCCGCGTTAGGATCGACAAAGCCGGTGATGAGATCGGACAGACGCGCTTCTTCAGCTTCTACGCGATCGTATTGCTCAAGCAGATAGGTGATGGCTTCCGGGTATTCAGCAACGGAGCATTGAACCTGGTTAATCCCGTCTTCGATGCGCTTAGCGATGTCGATTTCGCCTTCACGGGTTAACAGTTCAACGGTACCCATTTCACGCATGTACATGCGGACCGGGTCAGTTGTACGGCCGATTTCGGACTCAACGCTGGACAGAACCTGGGCAGCCGCTTCTTCCGCGTCTTCATCGGTGCTGTTGGAGGTTTCAGCAAGCAGCAGATCATCGGCATCAGGTGCTTCTTCCATCACCTGAATACCCATGTCATTGATCATTTGGATGATGTCTTCGATTTGATCTGAATCGACGATATCTTCCGGCAGATGGTCATTGACCTCGGCATAGGTCAGATAGCCTTGCTCCTTACCACGTTGGACAAGAAGCTTCAGCTGTGACTGCGGGTTTTGCTCCATAAGACGGTATCCACACTTAATTCGTTTGATTGGTGTTGGGCGGTAAAACCGCCAACGGCAAAACGAGGGCATACTTATATTTTGCCGCTGCCTCTCCGTGCGGCTGTCGGGGGCTTCCCGATCGATATTCGGCAGTTAAGCCGTTAAATACTTCATCTTTCACGTTGTCTCTGCGTTAGCTGCGTTCTCTCTTCCTGGTCATGTACTTATGTACACTCCCAGGCGTTCGTTCACTTGCTGCCTTGATACAACGCGAATGATTTTGTCTTTGTTTTGTCTTTCTCTTATTTCTTGGCCAGTTCCTGGTTCAGCGTCCAGAGTTCCCGGCGTTCTTCGCTGCTTAAACCGTGTGTGCGCTCACGAGCTATCAACTCTTCCTGGCGCAGTTCAAGCATCGAATCAAACATATGGTTGAGTGAGTCGGTGAAGGTTTTTTCTGCGATATCTTTATCTGCTATATCGTCCCACATCGACAGTTTTTCAAGGGTTGCAGCATCATTTGTGCCACGATAGTGCTCTAAAAGTTGGCCGGTGGTCAGGCCTGGCTGAGCCAGACAAGTGTTGACCAGTTCTCTGAATAAGCCAAGTCCAGGCAGCTTATTGCTGTCCAGCGCGCCTAACGGCGGAACCAGCGGAGCAAGGTCCGGGTTTTGCACCAGCAACCCTATAAGTATACGCATGGTCGTACGTTTTAGCTGTGGAACAGGGCGGGAAGCGCCATTTTCTGCCAGTTTTGGCATTAAACGTTCAAGCTGGCTGTCATCCAGAATGCCGAGCTTGTTTCCCAACTCCTGTCGCAGATAAATGCGCAACGTTTCGCCCGGCACCTGAGTGATCAGTGGCAGCGCCAGCGTGCTGAGCTGCGCGCGTCCGTCCGGGGTACTCAAATCTACCTGTGGCAACAGGCTATTAAATAAAAACGCAGAGAGCGGCAACGCCTGCTCCATCCGGGCTTCGAAAGCCTCTTTCCCTTCTTTACGCACTAACGTATCGGGATCTTCGCCATCAGGTAAAAACATAAAGCGTAGCTGGCGGCCGTCTGTCATATAAGGCAGTGCGGTTTCCAGCGCGCGCCATGCTGCGTCGCGTCCGGCACGGTCGCCGTCGTAGCAGCAAATCACGTTGTTCGTCGCGCGAAACAACAGCTGGATGTGATCGGCGGTGGTTGACGTCCCAAGGGATGCCACGGCGTAGTTAATGCCGTATTGCGCCAGCGCCACCACATCCATATAACCTTCCACCACTAACAGGCGCTGTGGATCGGCGTTATCCTGCTGGGCTTCATAAAGGCCATACAGCTGGCGACCTTTATGGAAAATATCGGTTTCCGGGGAGTTCAGATACTTCGGCAGGGCATCGCCCAGCACGCGTCCACCAAAACCAATGACCCGACCACGTTTGTCGCGGATGGGGAACATCACCCGTTCGCGAAAACGATCGTAACTGCGTCCCTGATCGTTGGTGACCAACATCCCCGCATCGACCAACGATTTGCGATTCTCAGCATTGCCGCCAAACCGTTTCAGGACGTTATCCCAGCCGGGGGGGGCAAAACCAATAGCAAAACGGGTGATAACGTCGCTACTTAATCCTCGCTTTTCCAGGTACTGGCGCGCAGGGGTAGCGGCGGGCTGCATCAAAGACTGTTGATAAAAAGTGTTCAGGCCGTCCATCAATTGATAAAGGCTTTGCCGTTGATGGCGCTCTATCTGACTGGGGCCACTGCCTGCTTCATAGGGCACTTCAAGGTTGTGCATTGCGGCCAGTTCTTCGACGGTTTCCACAAACTCGAGCTTGTCGTAGTTCATGAGAAAGTCGACGGCGTTGCCATGCGCGCCACACCCAAAGCAGTGATAAAACTGTTTTTCACCGTTTACGGTGAAAGAGGGGGTTTTTTCATTATGGAACGGACAGCACGCGTGATAATTTTTGCCCTGCTTTTTCAGCTTTACCCGCGCGTCGATGAGATCGACGATGTCGGTTCTTGCCAGCAGGTCATTAATAAATACACGTGGGATTCGTCCAGCCATATGCCCCGTTATTACACTTCATCCTTCAAACTGTCTCTGCGTTGGCTGCACTCGCTCACCCCTGTCACTTACTTAAGTAAGCTCCGGGGATTCACTCACTTGCCGCTTTGATACAGTGTGAATGATTTTGTGTAATTGCTGATGTATAAACGAAAACAAGCCGCGCATTCCTTCCGGAAGCACGGCCTTACAACTACAACTCAGTCTGAATTGAGAGCTTTAGCTCTCAATGAATTAGTACAGACGAGTACGGCGTGCGTTTTCGCGAGCCAGTTTCTTCGCGTGACGTTTCACAGCAGAAGCTTTAGCGCGCTTACGTTCGGTAGTCGGTTTTTCATAGAACTCACGACGACGAACTTCCGCCAGAACACCTGCTTTTTCGCATGAACGCTTGAAGCGACGCAGTGCTACGTCGAACGGCTCGTTTTCACGTACTTTAATTACCGGCATGTAACTCTCACCTTTAATAAATTCGGTTTGCCGCTGGCATCAACGCCAGCTTATTTCAAAATGGTGCGGAATTTTACTGCAATTGCTGCTGCTTTGTAAAGCACCCACGCGATTTTGAAAGGGACTTTTATAAGGACAAGGAGTATACACGAGGCATGCGCCTGGGGCGAACAAAGTTTTACATCAACCCGCATTGGTCCTACACTGCGCGGTAATAGAGCGAGGTAAAACAAGTCATGCGTGTACTGGGTATTGAAACATCCTGCGATGAAACCGGCATCGCCATTTACGACGATGAAAAAGGTCTTTTAGCCAACCAATTGTATAGTCAGGTGAAATTACACGCTGACTACGGCGGCGTAGTGCCAGAACTGGCCTCGCGCGATCACGTACGTAAAACCGTACCGCTGATTCAGGCCGCGCTGAAAGAAGCGGGACTCACGGCAAAAGAGATCGATGCGGTGGCGTACACCGCAGGTCCTGGTCTGGTTGGCGCGCTGCTGGTCGGCGCAACCGTAGGACGTTCGCTGGCGTTCGCCTGGGGCGTGCCGGCAATTCCTGTGCACCACATGGAAGGGCATTTGCTGGCGCCGATGCTGGAAGAGAATCCTCCTGCTTTTCCGTTCGTCGCGCTGCTGGTTTCCGGTGGGCACACGCAACTGATTAGCGTCACTGGTATCGGTCAGTATGAATTACTGGGTGAATCGATTGATGACGCGGCAGGTGAAGCGTTTGACAAAACCGCCAAGCTGCTGGGGCTGGATTATCCTGGCGGCCCAATGCTGTCTAAGCTGGCGTCACAGGGTGTGGAAAAACGCTTTGTCTTCCCGCGTCCGATGACCGACCGTCCGGGGCTGGATTTCAGCTTCTCCGGCCTGAAAACCTTCGCCGCGAATACGATTCGTAATAACGAAAATGACGATCAAACGCGTGCAGATATCGCCCGTGCCTTTGAAGATGCGGTGGTTGATACGCTGATGATCAAGTGCAAACGCGCGCTGGATCAAACCGGTTTTAAACGTCTGGTGATGGCGGGGGGCGTGAGCGCTAACCGCACGCTGCGCGCAAAACTGGCCGAAATGATGCAAAAACGCCGCGGCGAAGTGTTCTATGCGCGCCCGGAATTTTGTACCGACAACGGGGCGATGATCGCCTACGCGGGGATGGTGCGTTTTAAAGCGGGCGCAACGGCGGATCTTGGCGTGACCGTGCGTCCACGCTGGCCGCTGGCGGAATTACCGGCGGCGTGAGTTTTTTGCCCGGTGGTGGCTTTGCTTACCGGGCCAACAAAACCGTAGGCCGGGTCAGGCGAAGCCGCCACCCGGCGATAAACCGCGCTACACCCGCAACATTCCTTTCTCTTCCAGAAACGCAATAATCGTCGCCAGACCGTCGCCCGCCTTCAGGTTAGTAAACGTCCACGGACGCTCGCCGCGCATGCGCAGGGTATCGCGTTCCATCACCTCCAGCGAAGCGCCTACGTAAGGGGCCAGATCGGTTTTGTTGATCACCAGAAAATCGGATTTGGTGATCCCCGGCCCGCCTTTACGCGGGATCTTCTCGCCTTCGGCAACGTCGATCACGTAGATCGTCAGATCCGCTAATTCCGGGCTGAAGGTGGCGCTCAGGTTATCGCCGCCGCTTTCCACAAAAATCAGATCCAGGTTGCCGAATTTCTCGCTCAGCGCTTCGACCGCGGCCAGATTCATCGACGCATCTTCGCGGATGGCGGTATGTGGACAGCCGCCAGTTTCCACACCAACTATTCTGTCCGGTTCCAGGGCATCTGCTTCGGTGAGAATGCGCTGATCTTCTTTGGTATAGATATCGTTAGTCACGACCGCCAGTTGATAGCTGCTGCGCATGGCTTTGCATAACGCTTCCAGCAGCGCTGTTTTGCCGGAGCCAACCGGGCCGCCAACGCCCACGCGCAGGGGATGCTTGTAATCACTCATTTTTTCTCCTCAGGAACGGAATAAGCGGGAATATTGGGTTTCATGCCGGGCAGACGCGATGGCGGCTAACGGCGTTGCGGATCCGAGGCTGGCGTCAGGACACGCCAGCGCTTGTGCCAGACCTTGCGCGTAACGATCGCCAAGCGAAATAATCAACCGCTGCGCCGCCTGCTGGCCAAAGGGAACCAGTTTGACGCCTGCCATCACTGCGCTCTCAATCCAGCTGTAGCCGAGGCTTAATGCCAGATTCGTCAGGGGGATTTTCCAGCGTACGCCCAGCCAGGCCATGCCGCACAGCTGGCTGTCGGTAAAGAGCGTGCGCCATTCCCGGGAACAGTCTGGTTCCCAGTCGGTGACCAGCCGCGTAAAGGCGATGCCCCGGCTGCGTTCTTCATCCCGCAGTTCGCGGGTTTCCCGACAGGCCAGCAGGTAAGCGGTCCAGCGGCGCGCGGCGGCGAGATCGTCCTGCTCACAGGCGCGATACAATCTCGCCAGCAGCGGTAAGTCGACGGTAAAAAAGTTGTGCTCCATCTGCTGAATTTGCCAGTCAGAGAAGTCATCGACGCTTTTCACCCAGCCGATTTCCACCGCCCACTCCAGACCCTGAGACCAGGTAAACGATCCCACCGGGAGACTGCTGCTGGCGAGCTGCATCAGGCGCAGCTGTTGGGTGCTATGCATCAGTGCGCATGGCCGTGATGATGCCCGTGTGACTCGCTGGCATAGGCACCCGCTTCCGGCTCAAACGGCAATTGGGCAAACGCCACCTCGAGGTTGAACTGGCGCAACATATCGTCCAGCACATGATCGTGGTGGTAGCGCAGCTCATCGGGCAGGATCTGCAACGGTACGTGGCGATTACCAAGGTGGTAACAGGCTTTGGCGAGCAAAAAAGGGTCGGCGCAGCGCACGACGGAAACCGACTCCGGCGCGGCGATCACTTCGATCACTTCGCGGCCATCGTCGGTAGTCAGCAGATCGCCGCCGCGTAACAGTAAACCGCGCGGTAGCATTAATCCGGCTTCGCGGCCATCGCTCAGCGCCACTCTGGCGCGGCTTTTTACCCGAACATCAATGGGTAGCGTGACGCTTGCGGTGACGCGGTGGGCATGGTCAAGGCGTTGGGTCAGGTAGATCATCCTCACTCCTTAAAACAGGAAATAGCGTTGCGCCATCGGCAAAACGTCTGCCGGGTCGCTGGTAATCAGTTCACCATCAATGCGTACCTCGTAGGTCTGGGCATCGACGGTGATATTAGGCTGCAGAGCGTTGTGGATCATGTCAGCCTTTTTTACCGTCCGGCAGCCTTTGACGACGGCGATAGCGCTTTGCAAATTAAGTTGCTGCGGGACGTTTTGCGCGTCGGCAGCCTGTGAAATAAAGGTCAGACGGGTGTGATGCCGAGCTGCGCCAAGCGCGCCGAACATCATGCGGTAATGCACCGGCTGCGGGGTAGGGATTGAGGCGTTGATATCACCCATCGGCGCGCAGGCGATCATCCCGCCCTTCACGATGGTCGCCGGTTTTACGCCAAAAAAGGCCGGCGACCACAGCACCAGGTCGGCCAGTTTACCGGGCTCAACCGAGCCGACTTCGTGGGCGATACCGTGGGTCAACGCCGGATTGATGGTGTACTTGGCGATGTAGCGTTTAACACGCTGATTGTCGTTGTCGCCGATTTCTTCTGCCAGCGGACCACGCTGAACCTTCATGCGGTGCGCCACCTGCCAGGTGCGCAGGATCACTTCGCCCACGCGCCCCATCGCCTGTGAATCGGACGAGGTCAGGGAAAATGCGCCAATATCATGCAGAACATCTTCGGCAGCGATCGTTTCCCGGCGAATGCGCGATTCGGCGAAGGCGACGTCTTCAGCGATATCCGGATCGAGATGGTGGCAGACCATCAGCATGTCGAGATGCTCGTCGATGGTGTTGACGGTATAAGGCAGCGTCGGGTTGGTGGAGGAGGGCAAAATATTCGGATGTGAGCAGGCGGTGATGATATCCGGCGCATGGCCGCCACCCGCGCCTTCGGTATGGAAAGTATGAATGGTGCGATCGCCGATCGCTGCCAGCGTATCCTCAACAAAACCGGACTCATTGAGCGTGTCGCTGTGCAGCGCTACCTGGATGTCCATTTCGTCGGCCACGGTCAGCGCGCAGTCGATAGCGGCAGGCGTGGCGCCCCAGTCTTCGTGGATCTTCAGGCCAATGGCGCCGGCAGTGATTTGCTCGCGCAGGGCGTCAGGGTTTGAACCATTGCCTTTGCCCAGCAAACCAATGTTAACCGGCAACGTGTCTGCCGCCTGCAGCATGCGGGCGATGTACCACGGGCCCGGCGTGCAGGTGGTGGCATTGGTGCCTGCGGCCGGACCGGTACCGCCGCCGATCATCGTCGTCACGCCGGAAACCAGCGCTTCTTGCGCCTGCTGCGGGCAGAGCCAGTGAATATGCGTATCCACGCCGCCCGCGGTGACGATCTTGCCTTCTCCGGCGATGACTTCTGTTCCTACGCCTATCGGGATTGTGACATTGGGCTGAATATCGGGATTACCCGCTTTGCCGATGGCGAAGATCCTGCCGTCTTTGATGCCGATATCCGCTTTGACGATCCCCCAGTGATCAACGATCAGCGCGTTGGTTATCACCAGATCCACACACGCCTGGGCGCGCATTTGTCCCTGGCCCATACCGTCGCGGATCACTTTTCCGCCGCCGAATTTGACCTCTTCGCCGTAGGTGGTGAAGTCTTTTTCCACCTCGATCCACAAGTCAGTATCCGCCAGACGTACTTTATCGCCGGTGGTTGGGCCAAACATGTCGGCGTACGCCTGGCGGGAAATGTTACTCATTATCTGCCTCCAGCGCGCCCATCACTTCACTGCGAAAACCCACCATCCTTTGTGCGCCAGCGACGCGCACCAGTTCGACTTCGCGCTTTTGCCCCGGTTCAAAACGCACCGCTGTACCTGCGGCAATGTTAAGACGAAAGCCCCGCGTAGCTGCCCTGTCAAAGCGCAGCACCGGGTTCACCTCGTAAAAGTGATAGTGCGATCCCACCTGGATGGGTCTGTCGCCGTGATTTTCCACTACGATCGTGCAGGTTTCGCGCCCCTGATTGATCGCAATGTTGCCTGCTGAGATCTGATACTCACCTGGGATCATTGCCGCTCCTTAGACGATCGGGTTGTGGACGGTGACCAGTTTCGAACCGTCCGGGAATGTGGCTTCAACCTGAATATCCGGGATCATCTCTGGTACGCCTTCCATCACCTGATCGCGGCGCAGCACGTGACGCCCGTCTTCCATCAGCGCGGCCACGGTTTGCCCGTCGCGCGCCCCTTCCATAATGAAAGCGCTAATCAGCGCCACTGATTCCGGGTAATTCAGCTTCAGCCCGCGGGCCAGGCGACGTTCTGCCACCAGCGCGGCGGTAAACAGCAACAGCTTGTCTTTTTCTCTGGGGGTCAGTTCCATAATGGGCCTCTTAGGTTTGCCAGATTCGCGGTAGCATGGGCGCTTTGTGTGTCAGCAGCGGGCGCAGAAATTGCCAGATGTCACGCATAACGCGCTGAGCAATCAGGTTGTCGTTCGCCAGAAAGCGGATTGTCAGCAGCGAGTCGTTAAGCGTTGCCCCGGCATAATCCCCCAATGGCGTAAGCCGCTCGCGCGTTCCCTCCAGCATGTGTTCATTGGCCGGGTAACACAGCAACGTACCAATCCAGGGATGATGTGCGACGCCGCTCAGATTCCCTGCCTGCACCTGCAAACGCTCTATCAGTAGCGGTTGCCCATCCCGCCACACTTCCAGACGGTTTTGTAGCGTGCCGTGGCTGAACGTTTCCTGCATGACAGGGCGTCCGAGACACAGCAGATCCCAGGCCAGCAAATGGCTTGCGGACGTCAGATGAAATACGGACTGGACGGTGGCATTAGCGCCGGGAAAGAAGATCGTATCCTGCGGCAGCCACTCCAGCGTGGTGTGCGGGGCGAGCGTGAAATGCTGGCGTAGCAACGCCTGCGGCCCACGGCTGCGATAAAATTTTCCCGCGCCGGGCTGAGTGATTAACGCATGGCTGTTTTCATCGAGTGATACGGAAATATGTAGCTCATCCCCGCCGACGATCCCGCCAGGTGGATGAAGCAAATAGAGGTGACATACCTCTTCTTCGGGATAAAACGGACGTTGAACCGTCAAAGGTCCATAGTGACGCGCCGAGGCGAGCACCGTTTTGTGCCCGGTGCGGGTAAAGTGCAGATCCAGTTCGGCCTGCCAGCCTCGTGTGAGTGTCTCGTGCGCCAGCGTGTCCAGAGCGTTTCCCTTATCAGCATGAGGGTGTTTGCGTACAAAAAAGTATGCCTCAGCGCATCGGGAAATCGATCATATGAGAAGCTTATGGATAAAGGGGCGACAAGACGTCGCCCCAATGGGATTTTACTGTAAAACGAGAGGCATCCAGACCAGACCGGTGATCACCAGCAGCACGAGGAAAATCAGGCCAAAAATAGCGCCCAGCCGCCAGTAGTCAACCGTTGGCAAATAGCCGCTGCCGTAGTAGATAGGGCTTGGGCCGGTGGCGTAGGGGGTCAGAATACTGCCCAGGCCAATAGCGGCGCCGACCATCAGGCAGAAGACCGGCAACGGGATTTCCGGCATCGCCAGCGCGGCGGCGATCATCATCGGCGCAAGGGCGGAGGTATACGCCGTGGCGCTGGCAAAGAAGTAGCGCAGTAAATAAAAGACCACGATAAGCGCCACCATCACCATGATCGGTGAATAGCCGCTCAGCCCGTTTGCCAGTAGCTTGCCGAACCAGGTAATAAAACCGGTGTTATTCAGCCCGGTCGCCAGGGTTATTAACGAGGCCAGCCAGAAAAAGACGTTCCATGCGGCTTTATTGCTGACGATGTCATCCCAACTGATGATGCGCAGTACCAGCATCAATGCCACCACGCTGTAACCGACCATTGCGGCGTCAATATAATCGCCACCGAAGATCCACAACACCAGCGCGCCGACCATCAGCCCGAGCATCTTTTTCTCACGTGCGCAGAGCGGTCCCATCGCTTTTAATTCTGTATCCGCCCAGCGCGGCACCTGATCGCCGGATTTCAGCACCGGCGGGTACAACACATACGCCAGCCAGGGCACGATCAGCACCAGTAAAATGCTCAGCGGCAGCATACCCAAGAACCAGTCGCCCCAACTGAGCGCCGTATGAGATGCGCCTTTCATCAGGCCGATCAGCAGCAGGTTCGGCGCCATCGCCGTTAAGAAAATCGCGCTGGTGACGCAGTCGGCGACAATGCCCATCCACATGATGTAGGAGCCAATAGAACGTGAACTGGCGTCATTGGGCTGTGAGTTATACAGCGGCGGCAGGTTGCGGATAATCGGGTAGATTATCCCGGCCCCGCGCGCGGAGTTGGAAGGCGTGACGGGGGCGAGGATAAGCTCGGAGAACATCACCGCGTAACCGAGGAATAACGTCCGGTGCCCCATCTTTTTCACTAACATCAGCGCGATACGCCGACCGAGACCGGTTTTCTCATAGCCGGTACCAAACATAAAGGCCGCGAAAATCAGCCAGATCACCGAGTTAGAAAAGCCAGAAACGGCCCACGACAGCGATTTGGCGGTAAATTTAAAACCGTCCTGCGCGAGTTGTTCCGGGCTGAACAGGATCCACGGTGAAAGTACGGCGATGATCGAAATACCAATCATCGCCACGACCGCGCCGGGTACAGGTTCCAGAATGAGCCCCACAATCACACCGGTAAAGACGGCAAAATAGAGCCAGGTGTGGCTCTCAAGACCGGTGGGGACGGGTAAAACAGCAATAATGGCGATGACCACCAGCGGAGCCAGGTATCGCCACCAACCAGCTAAAGGTGCCATTGTGATATCCCTGCGAAAGGGGAGAGGCTCTGTGCCTCTCCGGAAGGGTTATTTGATGTAGTGCACGTGCTCGCAAATCTCTTCCACGATGGGATCGCGGCGTTCAGCGAACAGCTTTTTGTTTTCGGCGATCAGGTTGTTGCCGTGGGTGTCGATGGACACAATCAGCGGGCCGAACTCTTTGACCCGGCATACCCACAAGGATTCCGGCATGCCCAGCTCCGTCCAGTGCACTTCTTCAATCTCTTCAACCTGAGTGGCCGCCAGTACGGCGCAACCTGCCGGGAAGATCACATGCAGCGCTTTGAACTGCTTGCAGCCTTCTTCTGTCAACGGTCCCATACCGCCTTTACCGACCACCAGCTTGACGCCGGTCTGCTCGATAAACTGTTTCTCAAAAGCTTCCATACGCATACTGGTGGTTGGACCGACGGAGACCATCTCCCATTTATCACCGTTCTTACGCACGATTGGGCCTGCGTGGAAAATAGCCTTGCCGTTCAGGTCATAAGGAATTGGGCGCTTCAGTTCGATCAGGCGACGGTGACACACGTCGCGGCAGGTCACCAGCGTACCGCTCAGGTAAATGACATCGCCAACGCGAATATCTTCCAGATCTTCGGCTTTAATCGGGGTGGTGAGGATCTTTTTCATAACGCGCTCCGGGTGTGAGACAGATTTTCGAAGGAGAGATCAGCATGAACCAACAGCGTGCCGCGACGGTGCGCCCAGCAGCCGGTGGAAACAGCAACGCCGATAGTCGACGGGTGGCGCGCGGCGGATTCGATATGCACGCCCATCACGGAGCTATTGCCGGTCAACCCCTGCGGACCAATGCCCAGTCGGTTAAGTCCTTCTTCCAGACGCAGTTCCAGTTCGGCCGCTTTTGGGTTGGGATGACGTGAGCCGATAGGACGCAGCACCGCTTTACGGGAAAGCACTGCGGCAGTTTCTACTGAGGTGGCAATGCCTACGCCCACCAGCACCGGCGGGCAGGCGTTAACGGCCAACGTGGAGATATTTTCGAAGACAAATTTCACTACGCCTTCGTAGCCTTCTGAAGGCATTAACACTTTCGAGCGTCCTGGCAGGGTACAGCCGCCGCCTGCCATGTAGACTTCGATTTCCGCGTCATCATTATCAGGAATGATGTCCCAGGTAATCCACGGTACACCGGTGCCGGTATTTTTGCCGGTATTCACTTCGTCAAAAATCTCTACCGCGTTATGGCGCAGCGGCGCTTTGACCGTGGCGTCTTCAACGGCTTGTTTCAGGATGCTTTGCAGCTCACCCAACAGCGGAAAACGGGAACCGACCTTTACAAAGAACATAATCTCGCCGGTGTCCTGGCAGGCCGGACGGTTCAGATCAATCGCTTTCTGCATGTTGTCAAACATAGTGTGGTAGATGATTTTACCCATCGGCGAGTCTTCGCCTTCCCGCAGCTGTTTTAATTTATCCACCACGTCGTCGGGCATACGGGTAGAAATCATGGCGGTAAAGTTCGCGACAATGTTTGTCAGCGTATTTATCGCATTTTGGTTATTTTGATTGCTCATCTTGTAAACTCCAGTTCTTTTATTTTCTGGAAATAAATTCTCCGCCACAAACTATCACTAAAAGTGTGGTTTTATATTATTTGCCACTGTGAATATCCAATTAACAGTTCGTGAATGATGTCCAGGTAAGGCAATAAAAATTGCGCAAAGGCAGGGTTTAATACGCGTGAGGGAATTACACTGCGGTTAACAACATTACGGATATACCGACCATGCTGAACACGTATCCCCTGGCGAAAGACCTGCAGGTGCTGGTTGAAATTGTTCATAGCGGCAGCTTTAGCGCCGCTGCCGCCACGCTGGGGCAGACGCCTGCGTTTGTGACAAAACGTATTCAAATTCTCGAATCCACGCTGGGGACGACGTTGCTTAACCGCTCTGCGCGCGGCGTGGCGTTAACGGAAAGTGGTCAACGTTGCTATGAACATGCGCAGGCGATCCTCGCGGGCTACCAGCATCTGGTTGATGACGTCACGCAAATCAAAACGCGCCCGGCGGGGATGATTCGTATCGGCTGTAGCTTTGGCTTTGGGCGCAGCTATATTGCGCCGGCCATTACCGAACTGATGCATAGTTATCCTGAGTTACAGGTGCATTTTGAGCTTTACGATCGACAAATTGATTTGGCGCAGGATAATATCGATTTAGATATTCGTATTAATGATGAAATCCCTGATTATTATATTGCGCATTTGTTAACGAAAAACAAAAGAATATTGTGTGCGGCCCCGACCTATTTACAAAAATATGGCGAGCCGATGACGCTACAGGAATTAAGTCGGCACGATTGTCTGGTCACCAAAGAACGCGATATGACCCACGGAGTGTGGGAACTGGATAACGGTCAGGAGAAAAAATCGGTCAAGGTAGCCGGGCATCTGTCATCGAACAGCGGTGAGATTGTGTTGCAGTGGGCGCTGCAGGGAAAAGGGATCATGTTGCGTTCCGAATGGGACGTACAACCGTTTCTGGCAAGCGGTGAACTGGTGCGTGTACTTCCGGACTATGCACAGAGCGCCAATATCTGGGCGGTTTATCAGGAGCCGCTGTATCGCAGCGTGAAGCTTCGCGTGTGCGTGGAGTTTCTGGCGACGTGGTGCCAGCACAGATTAGGCAAGCCAGTGGAAGGGTATCAAATCCCGTAGGTTGCAGGCCGGATAAGACGCTTTAGCGCCACCATCCGGCAGTACCGTCACTCAGGATCTCTTTCGCGTTTTTTCTTCAGTTTAGTCCAGATCTTCGGCTCCTGACGGCGCCACAGACGCTGAATGTTGTCATGGTGACGTAGCAGAATTAAGCACGACAACATGGAAACCGGGAAAGTGAACTGGGGATTAAACCACCAGACATAAAAGGGAGCGATCAGCGCGCTGACGATAGCGCCCAACGACGAATAGCCGCTGAGCAAGACGGTCAGCAGCCAGGTTCCCGCCATTACGCCCGTTAAGTCCCAACCAATTGGCGCAATTGCGCCAAAGGCGGTGGCAACGCCTTTCCCACCCTTAAAGCCGAAGAATACCGGCCAGATGTGTCCCAGACAGGCAGCGATCGCTATCAATCCCAGCCAGAAGGGGCTGACGCCTAGCGCATAGGCGCCCCAGACGGGTAACATGCCTTTCAGTACATCGAAAATCAGTACGGCGACGGCGGCTCCCTTACCACCGATGCGCAGCACGTTTGTCGCGCCCGGATTGCCGGAGCCGCTGTCACGCGGGTCCGGCAATCCAGCGAGGCGGCATACCAGAATGGCACTGGAAATAGAGCCGCAGAGGTACGCGAAGATAATCATTCCAGGCGCGATTGCACTCATAAGCTGTTCCGTTTTGAAAATGTCGTGTAAAACGCTACTTCTATGGATAATACGCATATTTCGCCGGAAGTGGTATCCGGGTTAGTCAAAAAGCAGGCGGGTCGTGATGGATATTGTATTTATAGAGCAACTTTCAGTAATCACCACTATCGGTGTTTACGACTGGGAACAAACGATCGAGCAAAAATTGGTGTTCGATATCGAAATGGCATGGGATAACCGTAAATCGGCTAAAAGCGATGATGTCGCAGATTGCCTGAGCTATGCTGATATTGCTCAAACGGTTGTTAATCATGTGGAAGGCGGACGTTTTGCTCTGGTAGAGCGCGTAGCGGAAGAGGTGGCAGACCTCCTGCTGAGTCGCTTTAATTCCCCATGGGTGCGTATCAAACTCAGTAAGCCTGGCGCGGTGGCGCGTGCGGCAAACGTCGGGGTTATCATTGAGCGTGGCAATAATCTGAAAGAAAATAATTAATTTAATAATTTCTAAAACTAACAGGTATAAAAGGGTCCTTTCGTCGGCTCTTTTTTGCCGTGGTTTCTTTATGTAGGGGTTTATTGATGAGTGATATGCACTCGCTGCTGGTGGCGGCAATTTTGGGTGTGGTCGAAGGTTTGACGGAGTTTTTACCCGTTTCCAGTACCGGCCATATGATTATTGTTGGCCACCTGTTGGGTTTTGAGGGTGATACCGCAAAAACATTTGAAGTGGTGATCCAACTGGGCTCTATTCTGGCCGTCGTGGTGATGTTCTGGCGACGCCTGTTTGGCCTGATTGGCATTCACTTTGGCAAAGCCCCACACGAAGGTACTGGCAAAGGTCGGTTGACGCTGGGTCATATCCTGCTCGGGATGATTCCGGCCGTTGTCCTGGGGCTGGTTTTTCACGATACCATCAAATCGCTGTTTAACCCGATCAACGTGATGTATGCGCTGGTGGTAGGGGGCCTGCTGCTGATAGCCGCAGAATGCCTGAAGCCGAAAGAGCCGCGCGCGCCGGGGCTGGATGATATGACCTATCGCCAGGCGTTTATGATCGGTTGTTTCCAGTGTCTGGCATTGTGGCCGGGTTTTTCCCGCTCCGGGGCGACGATTTCTGGCGGTATGCTGATGGGGGTGAGTCGTTACGCGGCATCTGAGTTTTCTTTCCTGCTGGCGGTGCCGATGATGATGGGCGCGACCGCCCTGGATCTCTACAAGAGCTGGTCTTTCCTCAGCGCGTCAGATATTCCGATGTTTGCAGTCGGTTTCGTGACAGCGTTTATCGTGGCGCTGGTGGCGATCAAAACCTTCCTGCAACTGATTAAACGCATCTCGTTTATTCCGTTTGCGATTTACCGCTTTATTGTGGCGGCCGCCGTCTATGTGGTCTTTTTCTGAATAATTTGATGAAAACATCCTGTTTGTTTACAGGATGTTTTCATTTTTAAAATGAATAATCCGCTTTAATTAATATACTGTATATAATTGTTGTGCCAGCATTCTATGGTACAGATGATTTATATAGGGAATTAATTCATCACTTTAATCTTATTTTTAATTAAACACTGCATAAAAAGTTGTATGCTTTATTTGCTTTGTTAAATAATGTGACTGCAGCAAAGTTAAATTTACATATATTTGTTTCTTAAATGGATGGCGTTTGAATGGAGTAAGTTATGAAATTAAACAAGATTGCACAGTCAGTTATTTTTGCCGCCATAGGGGTTCCTTTCCTGGCATCTGCGGCTTCTGTTACGCATAACGATGATACCAATAGTTTTTCTGGCCTTGATGCCTGGATGATGATTTCGAAAGATTTGGGAAATACCTGGGAAGCCTATACTGACGAAAGTCAGAATAACTTTCCGGGTTCAACCTATGGGATTATTGCTGCCAAGGATGAGCTTGCTATTATATCTCAGCCTTATGATCCAAACTCTACCTATAGAGGTGGAGAGAAAGTTCGCTTCCTGGGCTATTACTGGACGGCGCAATGGTGGGTTGATCAAGGGGTTAGTCCTTCCACGGATTCTGTATGGAAAAAGGGCGATAAAGTCAATTTTAACATTTACTCAGAATTTCAGTTTACCCCTTATACAGGGCAGAAAGTGGAAGAACTGCAAAATAGTGAGAAGAAAAGGGTTAAATCACAGCGCAAAGTGATTGGTTATTTTCCTGAATGGGGGGTTTACGAGGGGCATAATTACTTTACCCCGATAAGGTGAACTATAAGGGCCTGAGCCATCTTAACTATGGTTTTGCCGTAGTTAAAAACGGTGTAGTGACGATGCATGATACTACGCAGGCGCCTAATTTAATGCGTGAGCTTGACAAGCTTACAGAAAAAAATAATGTCACGTTTATGCTTTCTGTTGGTGGTTGGGATAACTCACAGGAAGGCGTGTTTGAAGCGGCAACTCGCACAGATGAAGGCGTTGAGAAGTTGGCGAACAGCATGGTCGATTATGTCCATGCATGGAATTTTGATGGTCTGGATATTGACTGGGAGTATCCGGACAACGACAGTGAAAAAGCGCAGTTTACTAAACTTATCAAATCATTACGCACCAAGCTTGATGAGCAGGGGCGCAAAGACGATAAGTACTATCAACTTTCTGCCGCTGTCACAACCAACCATAACAATGTGGCTTATATTAACCCGGCTGTCACCGCAGATTACCTCGACAGTATCAACGTGATGGCATACGACATTCACGGCGCTTTTGATGCAAAAACGGGCCACAATGCTCCGCTTTTCGCCAATCAAAAAGATGACGATCAGAAGTTGAATGTCTCCTCTGCGATGAGTGAATATGCGGATGTTTGGCAGATTCCTAAAGAAAAATTAATGATGGGCGTTCCATATTACGGAAGAGGATGGGGGTCTGTTCCTGCTACACAAATTGAAGCGGGACTGCCGGGGCTATTCGCGCCGGGTGAGGCGTCTGTAAAAGGCGCATGGGATGATGAGGGGCAATATACTGGCACCAACCCGTGGTATGTTCTGAAAGAAAAACTAGCCAGTGGCGAATACAAACGGTATTGGGATCCGCAGTCACATGTTCCTTATTTATATAGCGTAGGCAGTCAGGAATTTTTAACCTATGATGATCCGCAATCTATTCGTGAAAAAGTAGATTACATCAACCAGCAAGGATTTGGTGGTGCGATTATCTGGGATATCAGTGGCGATACGGCAGATTATGAGTTAGGGAATATTGTTGATGATATTCTGACTACCTCAGTTGCAAAAGAGAAAGGTGCAACGCTCTACACTGATATAAATTATCTTGGTGATGATATTCAGACTAATGATGATATTTCATGTTTAGCCGATGTTAAATCCGCAACAGGCAAAAAAATGAATGACACTATCTCTTCAGTAAAAATTGCTGAGGGTAGTTTGGGGGTGAATGCTTTTACAAACTGTAATTATTCGGGGACAAAAATAGCGCTTCTGGAAAGTAAATCCGCGCTGAGTAGTGGTAATAATGCGATATCATCCGTAAAAATTATCAAGTCAATTGCTTACGAGGACTACGGACTGGAAGGGCGTTCTCT
This sequence comes from Citrobacter sp. Cc139, assembly GCF_030334645.1. Taxonomy (NCBI): domain Bacteria; kingdom Pseudomonadati; phylum Pseudomonadota; class Gammaproteobacteria; order Enterobacterales; family Enterobacteriaceae; genus Citrobacter; species Citrobacter sp. Cc139. The sequence continues at coordinate 69,428 of NZ_JAOWDM010000062.1, read as the reverse complement.
TGTTATGGATGGTGACATTAAGGATCTGTCAACTTACAGCCTCAATGATGCGCTATCTTCAATTCAGGTCGCTCAGGGTTACAAAGCCCGGCTATATGCAAACGGGAATTATAAAGGCAATTATATCGATATCACGGCCGGCAGTGCCGCAATACGTGATGGCTTTAATGATAAAGTTTCTTCTATTCAATTTATCAAAGAATAATTCCGCCTGATAAGAGCTCAACTTGCCCCTTTACAGGGGCAAGTTTTTTAACCGATCGCCTTTTCTTGCTTCCAGGTGGCCACCGCCGCAATACGACGACGGGTCAATTCCTCGCGAATCGCCTGACCTTTGAATCCTGCCTCAACGACGTCTTTCGTTGGCACCGCCTGCGCAACCTGCCAGGCTTCACGCAACAGCCTGCCTTGCGGATAATCCGCCGCTTCAAAGCCGGTACGCCCACGCACGTCTGCCTCGCTGGTCAGAGCGATTTGCTCCACGCGCTGTGGTTTACGCCAGGCATCAATGGAATCAAACAGCTTAACGATGGTTTTTGGCTGCAGGATTGGGAAGGTATGAATGAGATCGTGGAACTCCGCCACCAGTTTGGCTAAATCACGGATGTCATTTGGTACGCGCAGGCGTTGACACAGTTGCTCGACCAACTTGACGCCCGCCGGGCCATGACCGTGATGGCGTGGCCACAGCGCTTTAGGCGTTAATGCTTTGCCAAGATCGTGGCATAACGTGGCAAAGCGCACGTCGACCTCGGGGCTTAACATGGCGGCCATCGACAGCGTCATCAGGGTGTGAATACCGGTATCGATTTCCGGGTGCCACTTCGCGGGCGCTGGAACGCCGAACAGGGCATCAACTTCAGGAAACAGAACGCGCAGCGCACCGCAGTCGCGCAGAACCTGAAAGAACACCTGGGGATTACGGGTAGTTAAGGCGTTTTCCGTTTCTTTCCACACCCGCTCTGACGTCAGATGTTCCAGTTCACCGGCAGCGGTCATGTCGCGCATCAATGTCATGGTTTCGTCAGCGATACGAAAACCGAGGTGCGCATAGCGGGCAGCAAAGCGCGCCACGCGCAGTACGCGCAGCGGATCTTCGCTAAAGGCGGGAGAAACATGGCGCAGCAGACGGTTTTGCAGATCGCTGCGTCCGTTATACGGGTCGATAATCTTCCCGTCGTCATCGCGGGCTATTGCGTTGATGGTCAGGTCGCGACGTTGAAGATCGTCCTCCAGCGTTACATCCGGCGCGGCGTAACAGGTGAATCCGGTATACCCCGAGCCTGATTTACGCTCGGTTCGCGCCAGCGCATACTCTTCCCGGGTTTGCGGATGCAGAAATACGGGAAAATCGCGGCCTACCTGCTGGTAGCCCGCATCGAGCATTTCTTGTGGCGTGGCGCCGACAACGACCCAATCTTTATCTTTAACCGGTAGCCCTATTAACGCATCCCGAACAGCACCACCGACCAGATAAATCTTCACGCCACTTTCCTTTTGAAAAAAATCATCCCTTAATCATATGTCAGTGTGGCGGAGAAGGCGATTCAGTTCATCCAGCGATCTTTGCGTTTACGGCTTGGGATCATGTGCGGCAGAACCAGGCCGAGCAGCAGACCAAGACCCAGCACGCCGCCGCCGTACATAAACCACTGCATGATGATGGTACGCTGTTTGTCATCAAGCTGCAGGTTGGCTGCGCTCACCTTCTTTTGCGCCACGATAAGTTCGTTTTTCAGCTTCTGATTTTCTTGTTTCAGCCCGTCGATCACGCTGTCGCTTTGCGACACTTTTTGCTGCATATCGGCGGTGCGCTGATTCCACGTAGTATCGATATTATTGAGCTTATCTGTCAGCGTCTTAACCTGGTTTTCCAGATCGGGAACGCGGGTACGCAGGCTTGGCGTACTGTTCAGCTCTTTCAGTGGGATCCAGGCGGTACGTCCGGTGCTGTCTTTCACCTGGGCATAGTTGGTGTTGGCATCGGTCTGTAATAGCGTGACTTCCTCGCCGGCGTTAACCGTACCCACGAGGCGATAATTATCTCCCGGACCGCTGCGGACCCAGGTGTTCAGTTCGTCAGAGACATAGCGCTTTTCTTCGGCATGTGAGACTGCAGTGGCGCTAAGTGCGAGTAAAGTTAATCCAATCAGGCGTAATTTTGGCATCAGGCTGTCGTTATTGTCATAGAAAGTGGAACGATAGTAGTGGCATCAGTGTCTCTACGCAAAGCATTCGACATCAATCGGAATCATCTGTGTCCTTTTTGCCACCACCCGAAACTTTTACGCCCGTCAAATTGCTCGTTGCATGGCAATTTGGCGCAAAATACTATCTACTTGACCATTAAGAACGAACTTAGTTCGCAGTCAGTTTTCTCAACTGTGACATAACCCATAAGTACAAGACCATGGCCCAGGAAATCGAATTAAAATTTATCGTCAATAGTGATGCTGTAGATGCGCTACGTGAGCGTCTGAATACGCTGGGAGGAGAGCATCACGCGCCCAGTCAGTTGCTGAATATCTACTACGAAACGCCGGATGCCTGGTTGCGTGGTCACGATATGGGCCTGCGTATTCGCGGTGAAAACGGTCATTATGAAATGACCATGAAAATTGCCGGACGGGTAACGGGCGGTCTGCATCAGCGACCAGAATATAACGTTGCGCTGAGCACGCCTGAGCTGGATCTCGCCCTGTTTCCCGCTGAAGTCTGGCCTGATGGCAAGCTACCCACGGAACTCGCTTCTCAGGTGCAGCCGCTGTTTAGCACCGATTTTTACCGTGAAAAATGGTGCCTTGATGTTGACGGTAGCCGGATTGAGATAGCCCTCGACCTTGGGGAAGTGAAAGCGGGCGAGTTTGCTGAACCTATCTGTGAGCTTGAACTGGAACTGCTAAGCGGCGATACCCGTGCGGTATTGAAGCTGGCAAATCAGCTGGTTTCGCAAACCGGTTTACGTCAGGGCAGCCTGAGCAAAGCGGCGCGTGGCTATCATTTGGCTCAGGGGAATGCGCCGCGTGAACTCAAACCGACGCGCATTTTGCGGGTTCCGGCGAAGGCGAGCATCGAGCAAGGTCTGGAAGCGGCGCTGGAGCTGGCATTATCCCAGTGGCAGTACCATGAAGAGCTGTGGGTACGCGGCGTCAAGGGGGCGAAATCCGAGGTACTGGCGGCAATGGACCTGGTGCGCCACATTCTGATGCTGTTTGGCGGTAATGTGCCACGAAAAGCGAGCGCTCACTTACGTGATTTGCTGACCCAGTCGGAAGCAATCATGGCGTCGGACGTTTCTGCCGTTTCGGCGGTTTACAGCACACAAACGGCGATGGCAAAACTGGCGCTGACCGAATGGCTGGTAACCAAAGGATGGCAGCCGTTCCTTGATGCGAAGGCGCAGGGTAAAATTGCCGACTCCTTTAAGCGTTTCTCAGATATTCATCTCTCGCGCCATGCCGCCGAACTGAAAACCGCTTTTGCTCAGCCGCTGGGCGATCGCTATGCCGATCAGCTTCCACGCCTGACGCGCAACATTGATAGCATGCTGATGCTGGCGGGATATTATGAGGAAAATGTCGCCTCGGAATGGATCGCCAACTGGCAGGGCCTGCGACACGCCATTGCGGCCAACCAATATATAGAAATCGAACACTTCCGTAATGAGGCAATCGCGCTGGAACCGTTCTGGCTGCACAGCGGAAAACGATAATCAGGGTTGAGATCGGGATGCCTGATGGCGCTGCGCTTATCAGGCCTACAAGGCCATATCTTGGGCCTCAATACTCAAAGGATGTCCCATAAATGAAGCAGCTCTCTTCACCGTTACAGCAGTACTGGCCGACCGTTGTTGAGCGGCTGCCAACAGCAATATCTGAGTCCTCGCTTAGCGTGCAGGCGAAGTCAGTGCTTACATTCAGTGATTTTGTTCGCGACAGCCTTATTGCCCATCCTGAATGGCTGGTCGAGCTGGAAAGCGCAGCGCCTCAGGCCGACGAATGGCGACACTATGCCGCCTGGTTACAGCAGGCGTTGACCGACGTCAGCGATGAAAACACGCTGATGCGTGAGCTACGCCTGTTTCGCCGTCGCATTATGGTGCGTATCGCGTGGGCGCAGACGCTGTCGCTGGTGACGGAAGAGAGTATCTTGCAGCAGCTAAGCCATCTGGCTGAAACGCTGATCGTTGCCGCGCGTGACTGGTTATACGCCGCCTGCTGTCGCGAATGGGGAACGCCTTGTAATCCAGAAGGTGTTGCGCAACCGCTGCTGATTTTAGGCATGGGGAAACTGGGCGGCGGCGAGCTGAATTTTTCCTCCGATATCGACCTGATTTTTGCCTGGCCGGAGCACGGCAGTACGCAGGGCGGGCGACGCGAGCTGGATAACGCGCAGTTCTTTACCCGTATGGGCCAGCGGCTCATCAAGGTCCTGGATCAGCCCACAATGGATGGCTTTGTTTATCGGGTGGACATGCGCCTGCGCCCATTTGGCGACAGTGGTCCACTGGTGCTGAGCTTCTCCGCGCTGGAGGATTATTACCAGGAACAAGGCCGCGACTGGGAACGTTATGCAATGGTCAAAGCCCGCATAATGGGCGATGCCGATGGCACTTACGTCAATGAACTCCGCGCCATGCTGCGACCGTTTGTCTTCCGTCGTTATATCGATTTCAGCGTGATCCAGTCTCTGCGTAACATGAAAGGGATGATTGCCCGTGAAGTGCGCCGTCGCGGACTGAAGGACAACATTAAGCTGGGGGCGGGCGGTATTCGTGAAATCGAATTTATCGTGCAGGTATTCCAGCTTATTCGCGGCGGACGCGAGCCGTCGCTGCAATCCCGCTCACTGTTACCGACGCTGAGCGCCATCAATGCGTTAAACCTGTTGCCAGACACCGATGCGGAGCAACTGCGCGCCGCCTATCTCTATTTACGCCGTCTGGAAAACCTGCTGCAAAGCATCAATGATGAACAGACCCAGACGCTGCCGGGTGATGAACTGAATCGTGCGCGGCTGGCGTGGGGAATGAACGTTGATGACTGGCAGCAGTTGACCGATGTGCTGGCGAGCCATATGCACAGTGTGCGACGGGTATTTAACGAACTAATTGGCGATGACGAAGCCGAAACACAGGAGGAGTCGCTGTCAGAACAGTGGCGCGAACTGTGGCAGGACGCCTTACAGGAAGATGACACCACGCCGGTGCTGACGCATCTGGCGGATGACGATCGGCGACGCGTCCTGTCGCTGATCGCGGATTTCCGCAAAGAGCTGGATAAACGCACCATTGGCCCACGCGGACGCCAGGTGCTGGATCATCTAATGCCGCATCTCCTGAGCGATGTCTGTTCGCGTGACGACGCCTCAGTTCCGCTATCGCGCATTACGCCGCTGCTGGTGGGCATTGTCACCCGTACAACCTATCTGGAGCTGCTGAGCGAATTTCCCGGCGCGCTCAAACACCTGATTTCACTCTGTGCCGCCTCGCCGATGGTCGCCAGCCAGCTGGCGCGCTATCCGCTGTTGCTCGACGAGCTATTGGATCCGAACACGCTGTATCAACCCACGGCGACAGATGCCTACCGTGATGAGCTGCGCCAGTATTTACTGCGCGTGCCGGAAGATGACGAAGAGCAACAACTGGAAGCGCTGCGCCAGTTTAAGCAAACGCAGCTGTTGCGTATTGCCGCGGCTGATATCGCCGGAACGCTGCCGGTGATGAAGGTGAGCGACCACTTAACCTGGCTGGCGGAAGCTATGATTGATGCGGTAGTCCAGCAGGCGTGGACGCAGATGGTCGCTCGCTACGGGCAACCCACCCATCTTGGCGATCGCGAGGGACGCGGTTTTGCCGTGGTCGGCTATGGCAAGCTGGGCGGCTGGGAGCTGGGTTACAGCTCGGATCTCGATCTGATCTTCCTGCACGATTGTCCGATGGATGTAATGACGGATGGCGAACGTGAGATTGACGGGCGACAGTTCTATCTGCGTCTTGCGCAGCGCATTATGCACCTTTTCAGTACCCGTACCTCCTCCGGTATTTTGTATGAAGTGGATGCGCGGCTGCGTCCGTCCGGTGCGGCGGGGATGCTGGTAACATCAGCGGATGCTTTCGCCGATTACCAGCGTAACGAAGCCTGGACATGGGAACATCAGGCGCTGGTGCGCGCGCGCGTAGTATACGGTGACCCCCAGTTGACCTCTCAGTTTGACGCGGTGCGTCGCGATATCATGACCCTCGTCCGCGACGGAAAAACCTTGCAAACCGAGGTGCGCGAAATGCGTGAGAAAATGCGTGCTCATTTGGGCAATAAGCATCGCGATCGTTTTGATATCAAAGCGGACGAAGGCGGCATTACCGATATTGAGTTCATTACGCAATACCTGGTGCTGCGCTATGCCCATGAAAAACCGAAGCTGACGCGTTGGTCGGATAACGTGCGCATTCTGGAATTACTGGCGCAAAATGACATTATGGAAGAGCAGGAGGCGCTGGCGCTTACCCATGCTTATACGACGCTGCGTGATGAACTTCACCATCTTGCCTTGCAGGAGCTTCCGGGCCATGTGGCGCCAGAGTGCTTTGAGGCTGAACGTACGCTGGTGCGCGACAGCTGGCAGAAGTGGCTGGTTGCCGAGTGAAGTGTGCTATTATCGCGCGCAAATTTTAAGACCCTCAGAGAATCTCTCAGGAGACAGGAATGAAAGTAACGCTGCCAGAGTTTGAACGTGCAGGAGTCATGGTTGTCGGTGATGTGATGCTGGATCGCTACTGGTACGGTCCTACCAGCCGTATTTCGCCTGAAGCGCCGGTTCCGGTGGTGAAAGTGGATACCATCGAAGAACGTCCCGGTGGCGCAGCAAACGTGGCGATGAACATTGCCTCCCTGGGAGCGAATTCGCGTCTGGTGGGCCTGACTGGTATTGACGACGCGGCGCGTGCGCTGAGCAAAACGCTGGCGGATGTGAACGTAAAATGTGATTTCGTCTCCGTACCAACCCATCCGACGATTACCAAACTGCGCGTACTTTCCCGTAACCAGCAACTGATTCGCCTGGATTTCGAAGAAGGTTTTGAAGGTGTGGATCCGCAGCCGTTGCACGAGCGTATTAATCAGGCGCTGGGTTCTATCGGCGCGCTGGTGCTCTCTGATTACGCCAAAGGCGCGCTGGCAAGCGTGCAGCAGATGATTGCGCTGGCGCGTAAGGCCGGAGTTCCGGTGCTTATCGATCCGAAAGGAACCGATTTTGAACGCTACCGTGGCGCTACGCTGCTGACGCCGAATCTGTCTGAGTTTGAAGCGGTTGTTGGTAAGTGCAAAAGCGAAGATGAGCTGGTGGAACGCGGCATGAAATTGATTGCTGATTTCGACCTTTCCTCTTTGCTGATCACGCGTTCCGAGCAGGGGATGACGCTGCTGCAACCGGGCAAAGCACCGCTGCATATGCCGACTCAGGCGCAGGAAGTGTATGACGTGACCGGCGCGGGCGATACGGTTATTGGCGTGCTGGCGGCGACGCTGGCGGCGGGTAACTCTCTGGAAGAAGCGTGCTACTTTGCTAACGCCGCAGCCGGTGTTGTCGTAGGTAAACTGGGGACTTCAACCGTTTCTCCCATTGAACTGGAAAACGCCGTGCGCGGTCGTGCAGATACTGGCTTTGGCGTGATGAGCGAATCTGAGCTGAAACAGGCCGTTGCCAGCGCCCGCAAGCGCGGTGAGAAAGTGGTAATGACCAACGGGGTGTTCGACATTTTGCATGCGGGGCACGTCTCCTATCTGGCAAACGCGCGCAAGCTGGGCGATCGCTTGATCGTAGCGGTAAACAGCGATGCTTCGACCAAACGTCTGAAAGGCGAAACGCGTCCGGTCAACCCGCTGGAACAGCGGATGATCGTACTGGGCGCGCTGGAGGCCGTCGACTGGGTGGTCTCTTTTGAAGAAGATACACCGCAGCGTCTGATTGCGGGCATCTTGCCGGATCTGCTGGTAAAAGGCGGCGATTATAAGCCGGAAGATATTGCGGGCAGCAAAGAGGTGTGGGCGAACGGCGGTGAAGTGCTGGTGCTGAACTTCGAAGACGGCTGCTCAACGACTAATATCATCAAAAAGATCCAAAAAGACAGCGATAAATAATCGCCGGGAAGTTTGCCGGATGGCGGTGGAAACACCTTATTCGACCTACGAGGTTGTGGGCCGGATAAAACGCGTGAGCGTTGCCATCCGGCATTTCTGTTTCTTATTCTTCAGTGGTTTTTTCAACAGGCTGTGGACTGTTTTTCAGCGGTTCAGCTTTACGATGACGCTCTGTCTCAAAGGCGGCGATTGTCGCGTTTTGCTACAGCATCTTTTCACTCTCAGCATGAGGCGTAGGTTTCATAGGAAAGTGTGAGCCTGGGCTATAAATTTGCGCACATTATGTACAAAACCATTTCGCGTATAGGGAAATACTGAAATCAGAAAAAGCATATGGCCTTAGCAGATATTCAATAACTGGAGGGTATGCTCATGCACAGCAACATGTATTCAATGAACAATTTCGATTTCCTGGCCCGCAGTTTTGCCAGGATGCAGGCTGAGGGCCACCCTGTTGATATCCAGGCCGTCACGGGCAATATGGATGAGGAACATCGTAGCTGGTTCTGTAAACGCTATGCGCTGTACTGCCAGCAGGCGACAGAGGCGAAGAAACTCGAACTGGAACACTAACAGAAAAACGGGCCTTGCGGCCCGTTGTCGTTTTTACTCTTGCGGATCGACTGAGGGGATCGCAGGGGCAGGCTTAACTTCTGCCGTTTTTTCACGCGCTTCCAGCTCAGTCAGGCGTTGTTCAAGCAGCGCCAACTTTTCACGGGTACGCAGCAAAACCTGAGTCTGCACATCAAACTCTTCACGGCTTACCAGGTCCAGACGGGTCAGTTGTGACTGCAGCGTTTGACGAATTTTCTTCTCGACGTCTTCCCCAAACTCCCGGATCCCTTTCGGCATCGACTCGTGAACCTGACGAGCAATCTGCTCAATTTTTTTCGGGTCAATCATTGTGGTTTCCCTGAACTGGTACGTGTTGCTGCTTATTGTAGTGCGAATGGGCGCAGGCATAAACCAGAATTGTGTGAAGCTAAGTCGAGTAAAGGCGTTGATGAAGGTAATCAATAGCGTTATAGTTAACCCGCTTATTCTCAGGGCGGGGCGAAATTCCCCACCGGCGGTAAATCAGCTTAATGCTGAAAGCCCGCGAGCGCTTTGGGTGCAAACTCAAAGGTCAGCAGATCCGGTGTAATTCCGGGGCCGACGGTTAGAGTCCGGATGGGAGAGAGTAACGATCCAGTCGGGCATGGACCCGCTCACGTTATTTTTTTGCCGCTTAGACGGTACTCCTAAGACTGCCCTGATTCTGGTAACCATAATTTTAGTGAGGTTTTTTTACCATGAATCAGACGCTACTTTCCTCTTTTGGTACGCCTTTCGAACGTGTTGAACATGCGCTGTCTGCGCTGCGTGAAGGACGCGGTGTAATGGTGCTTGACGACGAAGATCGTGAAAACGAAGGCGATATGGTTTTCCCGGCAGAGACCATGACCGTTGAACAGATGGCGCTGACCATCCGTCACGGCAGCGGTATTGTTTGCCTGTGCATCACTGAAGACCGACGCAAACAGCTCGATCTGCCAATGATGGTGGAAAATAACACCAGTGCTTACGGTACCGGTTTTACCGTGACCATTGAAGCCGCAGAAGGCGTGACCACCGGCGTTTCCGCGGCAGACCGTGTCACTACGGTACGTGCGGCAATTAAGGATGGCGCAAAACCTTCCGATCTGAACCGCCCGGGACACGTTTTCCCGCTGCGCGCTCAGGCAGGCGGTGTGTTGACTCGCGGCGGTCACACTGAAGCCACCATCGATCTGATGACGCTGGCAGGCTTTAAACCCGCCGGTGTGCTGTGCGAACTGACCAATGACGATGGCACCATGGCGCGCGCGCCGGAGTGCATCGAATTTGCCGGCAAGCACAATATGGCTGTGGTCACTATCGAAGACCTGGTGGCTTACCGTCAGGCGCATGAGCGTAAAGCCAGCTAATTGCTCATAACCACGCTTGTCGTGCCAGGGATAAAAAAACCGAAGTCAGTTTTCTGGCTTCGGTTTTTTGTTATCGAGGCCTGCTTATATTTAAAATGTTCCGCAATTAAATGGTATTGCCGAAAGTGGAGTTTAAATAATCCTGTTTATTGGCCGGGAAAGAGATGAATTATCAGGGGTTAGCGATTTTATCACTTTGTCTTAAGTGAGCTGAGGATATTTATAGAATAATAAATATTATTTAGAAACAGGCTTGTTTCTACATTGTTTTATTTTTAATACACGTTTTGTCATTCTCTGCACAGTTGGGTTATATGATCGAAATCATATATTTGTTTCTGTGTTATGCCACTATAGGGGTAGGTCAGAATAAGGTAGTGTAAATTTTTAACGTTAAATGTTTAATGATGTTAAATATTAAGGGTAAAAGAATGTTTATTGCCTGGTATTGGATTGTATTAATTGCACTCGTTGCGGTGGGTTATTATTGTCATATGAAGCGTTATTGTCGTGCGTTCCGCCAGGACAGAGATGCGCTGCTTGAGGCGCGTAACAAACTCTTTCGTCGATCTGGCGAAGATAACGGCACGGTTAAGGGACAGGAATAGTCCTTCGCGTTCTGCTATGGATGAGCGGATGCTGTTAAACTTGCAGGGTGGCATCCGCCCTCTGGATTATCCGATTCCCATGGACTGGAGAATGACGAGACTTAACCCCATCACCGACATTCCGCACAATACCCCATAGCTGGGATTATTATTGGGATCGATCTCTTTTGCCAATGGCATCAATTCATCGACGGACAGCGCGACCATAATACCTGCGACGGCCGCCATTATCGCCGCCATCACTACCGGCGAAATCAGACTACCGAGAATTAACCACGCCAGTACGCCGCCCAATATTTCTGCCATGCCCGAAATCCCGGCCCAGAATATCGCGGTGCGTTTAGATCCCGTAGCCGCATAAACCGGACCCGCCACGGCTAATCCTTCAGGAATATTGTGTAATGCGACGGCAAGGGCAATACCAAAGCCCAGTTCGAGGTTGCTGCTGGCGGTAACAAATGTCGCAATTCCTTCCGGGAAGTTGTGCAGGCTAATGCCGAGTGTCAATAAAATCGCGGTACGCCGGATGGAACCGGGTAAAGGCTGCGTGGTTTTTTGCACCAGATCCTGGGGGTGAGCATGCGGCAGTATACGATCGAGGCCAAAGTAGCCCAGCAAGCCCACAATAAACATCCCGTAGCCCAACACCGGCGACATGCCGTCAGCGGCCAGCGCAGCGGGCAGCATCTCCATAAGGGATATCAGTAACATAATTCCGGCAGCGAAACCTAAAGAAAAGGCAAGAACGCGGTTAGAGGGTTTTTGCCCCAGCACGCCGAGAAATGCGCCAATAAACGTGGCGGCGCCTGCCAGTAAAGTCAGAAGTAAAGGTACTGACATCGACAAATCTAACTCCTTATCAATCTGCTGTTCGGGCCAGATCGTCAAAATAACTGATGATCTTCATCATGGTTATCTGAGTTCTTCATCAACCGAAAAAGCGTATTGTGATGGTATCAAAATGACTCCCTCAGTAAGGATATCATCATGTCTTCAGCTCGTATGCCAGCATTGTTTTTGGGCCACGGTAGCCCGATGAATGTTCTGGAAGATAACGTTTATACCCGTGCCTGGCAGCAACTGGGGGAAACGTTGCCGCGTCCGAAAGCCATTGTGGTGGTGTCGGCGCATTGGTTCACTCGTGGAACAGGTGTGACGGCGATGGAAGCGCCAAAAACAATCCACGATTTTGGCGGTTTTCCACAGGCGCTGTATGACACGCATTACCCGGCCCCGGGTTCACCGGAACTGGCTCAGCAACTGGTTGACGTGCTTGCTCCGGTGCCAGTGACCTTAGACCAGGAAGCGTGGGGCTTTGACCACGGCTCATGGGGCGTGCTGATCAAGATGTATCCGAATGCGGACATTCCGATGGTGCAGCTGAGTGTCGACAGTACCAAACCCGCGGCCTGGCATTTTGAGATGGGGCGCAAACTGGCGGCGTTGCGTGATGAAGGCATTATGCTGGTGGCCAGCGGTAATGTGGTACACAACCTGCGTACTGCGCGTTGGCACGGTGAGAACACGCCATACCCGTGGGCGACCTCATTCAACGATTATGTGAAGGCCAACCTGACATGGCAGGGACCGGTTGAACAGCACCCGCTGGTCAACTACCTCGATCATGAAGGTGGATCGTTATCGAACCCGACGCCGGATCACTATCTGCCGCTGCTGTACGTTTTGGGCGCATGGGACGGTAAGGAACCGGTGACGATCCCGGTTGACGGTATTGAGATGGGCAGTTTGAGTATGCTGTCGGTGCAGGTAGGGTAATTAATGCCCGATGGCGCTGCGCTTATCGGGCCTACGGTTCATGCCGTAGGCCGGGCAAAGCGGAGTCGCCATCCGGCACAACGATTATTCGACAAAAATATGCGGATAGAAGCGCGAGAGATCCTGAGTGATCAACGCTCTGTCTTCACGAATGCCGATGCCTGCGGGTTGATCGTTGATCAGCCAGCTGCCAATCAGCATATAGCTGTCGCCAAATTTCGGTAGCTGATGGAACTGCTGGACGATCATGCCTTCTTCGCCATACGGCCCTTCCACGGCTTCGATCGTTTTCCCGTTCTCGATGATGGAGACGTTAGCGCCTTCACGCGAGAAGATTGGCTTAACGACGAATTTATCCATCTGCGGATAGTCGTCTTCGGCGAAATAAGCAGGCAACAGGTTCGGATGATTCGGGAACATTTCCCACAACAGCGGTAATAGCGCCTTGTTGGAGATGATGCTCTTCCAGGCAGGTTCCAGCCAGCGAACGCCCGCGTCTTCAAGCTTAGTGGAGAACATTTCACGCAGCATGAATTCCCACGGATAGAGCTTGAACAGGTTTGCAATAACCTGATCCTGCATATCCGTGAACTGACCTTTTTCACCCAGGCCAATATCTTCGACATAGAGGAATTCAGTGGCGATCTCCGCCTCGGCAGCGCAATCCTGCAGGTACTGGATCGTACCGCGATCTTCGACCGTATCACGACAGCAGGTCAGATGCAGCAGTTGAAAACCATACTGTTCACGCAGTTCGGTGAAACGCTCGATCAGCTTTTCCTGCAGACTGTTGAACTGATCGCTGCCTTCCGGCAGGTTGCCGGCATTGAGCTGATCTTCCAGCCAGATCCACTGGAAAAACGCGGCTTCGTACAATGACGTTGGCGTATCAGCGTTGTTTTCCAGCAGCTTGGGTTCACCTGTGCCGTCCCACGCCAGATCCAGACGAGAATAAAGCGACGGTTGCTGTGTCTGCCAGGACTGGCGGACAAAGCCCCAGGTATGCTTCGGAATGCGGAATTTTGTCATCAGCTCATCGCTGGCGATGACCTTTTCCACCACTTTGAGGCACATTTGATGCAGCTCTGCGGTGACCTCTTCCAGCTTTTCAACCTGGGCAAGCGTGAGCTTATAGTACGCGTCTTCACACCAGTACGGCTCGCCGTACATGGTGTGAAAGTTGAAACCGTATTCGGTGGCCTTATCGCGCCAGTCCGGGCGCTCAACAATACTGACTCTTTCCATGACCATCAGCCGCCCATTGAACGTGTAGTGGTACCGCTGGCGCTACGTTGCATGGTGCTCTGTTTAGCCACAGATTCGCCAAATCCGCCGCGGGTGACGGTAGTGGTGGTGGCCGGTTTCGGCGCCATGGCGGTTTTCGGCACGGTCATGGTGCGGCCCGGCGTCGCTGCACCGTAGTTTTTACCGCTGGCGTCAGTGTATTTGCCGTATGCCGGGCTGGCCGGGTTTTTCGAGCTGAACAGCGGCTGCTGAGCGCCCATTCCGCCGCCCATCAGTCGGCCCATCATGTAGCCTGCCATCAGCGGCATCCAGAAGCTGCCGCTGCTTTGATTCTGCGCCTGAGCCTGGCCTTCGCCGGTCGGCGCCATACCCGCTTGCGCAGGTGCTTGTTGGCACTGGCCTTCGCCGAATTCGGCGATACAGTCTTCGCGAGTGGCATATTTGGGCGCAGTACGTTCCGCTTCTTTCAGCGCATTGTTGAACGCGGTGGTACATTCGGCGCTTTTACCCGGATTCGCTGCTGAGCAGTCGTCCGCGTTTTGATAAAGCGAAACCGTTTCGTCGCTCTTTTCACAGCCCGCGAGCATAAACACAGCGGTAACTGCCAGGGCGACAGGAGTCAGATGGCGCGCGCTCCAGCTTTTGCGGAACGAAGCGTGATGTATTGATTTTGTCCGTTTCATATATGTCTTCCAGGACCCAGTGGTAACTCTGCTCAGAATAGAGGATGACTGGTCGAAATTGAAGCGGGAAGAGGCGAGAATGCGCAGGAAGGGGCGGATCTTTACGTTGTCTTACGTTCAGACGGGGCCGAAGCCCCGTCATCAGCATTAATTACGGAACGGGTTGGTGCCGTTGCTGCTGGTTGTACGTGCGGCTGTCGGCTGCGCCGCTGGCGTCGTGCTGTTGGACGTATAACCATCCGCGGCGGCGTCTTGCTGCGCGTTTTGCGGGGCGATCGTATCCGGGGTAGTGGATACCGGTTTACCCAGCGTATTGTTCAGGGCCACCAGATCCTGCTCGTTCAGCGTACCGAGCGCGGATTTGACGTTTAACTGATTGATTAGATAGGTGTAACGCGCATTAGCCAGCTGTTGCTTGGCGTTGTACAGCGTGGTGGTGGCATCCAATACATCCACGATGGTACGTGTACCAACGGAATAACCGGCTTCCATCGCATCCAAAGAACTTTGCGCAGAAACAACCGCTTGTTTGTACGCGTTGATGCTACTGATGGACGCATTAATGTTGTTAAACGAAGAACGAACGGTCTGCACCACGCTGCGGTGTGCGCTTTCCAGTTGTTCGCTTGCGCCAACAAAGTTGTACTGCGCCTGTTTCACCTGCGAGTTAACCATTCCGCCCTGGTAGATAGGCAGCGAGAAGCTCAGGCCGATTTTGTTCTGGCCCATGTTGCTGTCGTCATACTGGGAGGTGTTGGTTTTGGAACCGCTGTATGACGTATCAGATACGCCAGTAGATGCGGTCAGGTCCAGAGTCGGTAAATGACCGTCCTGTGCCAGGCGAATCTGTTCACGCGCCAGATCCTGGCTCAAACGCGCCTGCAATAAGGTCAGGTTGCGGTTTTCCGCTTCTTTCAGCAGTGCGTTCACCGCCTGCGGTTTGTTGGTTTTGAAGCCGTCAACGTTCAGCGAAGCCAGTTCCGGGTAGTAGTTACCGGTCACCTGGCGCAGTTGTTCCACCGCGTTATCCAGATTGTTGCGCGCGGTAACTTCGTTTGCCAGCACGGTATCGTATTGTGAACGGGCGTTCTGCACGTCAGTGATAGCGACCAGGCCAACGTTAAAACGCTGAGTGGTCTGATCTAACTGACGGTAAACCGCATCTTTCTGTGCCTGGGTGTAAGACAGCACGTCAATTGCGTTCAGTACGTTAAAATAGGCGGTGGCGGTATTCAGGATCAGCGTTTGCTGATCGGTCTGATAGGTCACGTCCTGGATGCCCGCTGATTTTTCTTGCAGCGTCAGGGCACGCCATTTTGACATATCAAAAATGGACTGAGTTAACTGCAGAGATGCGCTGGTGGCGTTGGAGTTGACGCCATTTGCATCACGGTAGCCATTGCTGTAGGTGTAATCGGCACCTAATCCCAGTTGCGGCAGTAATGGGCTACGCGCTTCGTTAATTTTTTCGAATGCAGCATCGCGATCGGCGGCGGATTTACGCAATTCCGGGTTGCTCAGGCGTGCTTGCTGATAAACCTGCATCAGGTTCTCTGCCTGGCTCAGAGTACTGAACCCCGACAGGCTCAGGCCGATAAGGATGGGGAGCAATTTCTTCATTTGCATTCCTTGTTGTGAAGCAGTATTTAGCGCTGATCAAATTGTAAAAATATTTGCTGATTCTAGCAGAATCCGCCACTGCAAAAAGTTGGCGTTACGTGCCATACGGCGTTAATTTGCATCAATTTAACACAAGGGCGTTGAAACATCAGTCAAACGACCTTGAAATTCACATTTTAAACACTATTGGTTTCAGGACAGCACAATGCGTAAACCAGACAACTTGCCAATGACTTTCACTAAAAATGATGTAGAAATTATTGCACGAGAAACGCTATACCGCGGATTTTTTTCACTGGATCTTTATCGGTTCCGCCATCGCTTGTTTAACGGCGGTATGAGCGGTGAGGTAAAGCGCGAAATTTTTGAGCGCGGACACGCGGCAGTCTTGCTACCCTTTGACCCTGAGCGGGACGAAGTTGTGCTGGTCGAGCAGATCCGCATCGCGGCGTTTGATACCAGCGCAAGCCCATGGCTACTGGAAATGGTGGCCGGGATGATCGAAGAAGGCGAGAGCGTGGAAGATGTCGCGCGCCGTGAAGCGATGGAAGAAGCCGGGCTTAACGTTAAACGCGTAAAACCGGTGCTGAGTTATCTGGCAAGCCCAGGAGGCACCAGCGAACGCTCATCGATTATGGTGGGTGAAGTGGACGCCACGACCGCGAGCGGAATTCATGGTCTGGCTGATGAAAACGAAGATATTCGTGTTCATGTGGTGAGCCGGGAACAGGCTTACCAATGGGTAGAAGAGGGGATAATCGACAACGCGGCTTCTGTCATCGCTTTGCAATGGTTACAGCTGCACTATCAAGAGTTAAAAACTGAGTGGAAAAAATGAAGCGTTACACACCTGACTTCCCTGAAATGATGCGCCTGTGCGAAACCAATTATTCGCAATTGCGCCGCCTGTTGCCGCGTAATGACGCAGCCGGCGAAACAGTGAGCTATCAGGTGGCAAACGCACAATATCGGTTAACGATCGTTGAATCGACCCGATACACTACGCTTGTCGCGATCGAACAAACGGCACCGGCTGTGACTTACTGGAGCCTGCCGTCCTTAACCGTGCGTCTGTATCATGATGCGAGGGTCGCTGAAGTGTGTTCAAGTCAGCAGATCTTTCGCTTCAAAGCACGGTATGATTATCCAAATAAAAAGTTGCATCAACGCGACGAAAAGCATCAAATTAACCAGTTTCTGGCCGACTGGTTACGGTACTGTTTAGCACATGGAGCGATGGCGATTCCGGTTTATTAGCGTCGTGAAACCTAAGGACACCATTTGGAAAGCCTGTTAACCCTTCCTTTGGCTGGTGAGGCCAGAGTCAGGATCTTACAAATTACAGACACTCACCTGTTTGCCGAAAAGCATGAAACGCTGCTGGGTGTGAATACCTGGGACAGCTATCAATCCGTACTGGATGCAATACATGCTGAGTCGCCAGAGTTCGATCTGATCGTCGCGACTGGCGATTTGGCGCAGGATCAATCCGCTGCGGCTTATCAGCATTTTGCTGAGGGCATCGCAAGTTTTCGTGCGCCCTGCGTTTGGCTCCCGGGTAATCATGATTTTCAGCCTGCAATGTACAGCTCGCTGCAGGACGCGGGCATTTCCCCGGCTAAGCGCGTCTTCATTGGCGAACAGTGGCAAATCTTGTTGCTGGACAGCCAGGTGTTTGGCGTTCCCCACGGCGAGTTAAGCGAATTTCAGCTCGAATGGCTGGAGCGTAAACTTGCCGATGCGCCTGAACGCAATACCTTGCTGCTTCTGCATCATCATCCTCTGCCTGCGGGCTGCAGTTGGCTCGATCAGCACAGTCTGCGCAATGCCGCCGAACTGGACAACGTGCTGGTGAACTATCCGCGCGTGAAGTATCTGCTGTGTGGGCATATTCATCAGGAACTGGATCTGGACTGGAACGGTCGCCGCCTGTTGGCGACGCCATCGACCTGCGTGCAGTTTAAGCCGCATTGTTCTAATTTCACGTTAGATACCATCAGCCCCGGCTGGCGTACGCTGGAGCTATTTGCTGACGGTACGTTGCAGACTCAGGTGTGTCGTCTGCAGGGTAATCGGTTTCACCCTGATACCGCTTCAGAAGGTTACTGATGTCTACGCTTCTTTATCTTCATGGATTTAACAGTTCTCCTCGTTCGGCGAAGGCATGTTTGCTGAAAAGCTGGCTGGCGGAGCACCATCCGCATGTTGAGATGATTGTACCGCAGCTGCCGCCGTATCCTGCTCAGGCCGCAGAGATGCTGGAATCGATCGTTCTTGAGCATGGCGGCGAGTCGCTGGGGATTGTCGGTTCCTCGTTGGGCGGCTATTACGCCACCTGGCTGTCACAATGTTTTATGCTGCCAGCGGTGGTGGTGAACCCGGCGGTCCGGCCTTATGAACTGCTGGTCGACTATCTCGGTCAAAACGAGAACCCCTACACCGGGCAGCAATATGTGCTAGAGTCACGCCATATTTACGATCTTAAAGTCATGCAGATTGACCCGCTGGAAGCGCCGGATTTGATCTGGTTGCTCCAACAAACGGGCGATGAAGTGTTGGACTACCGCCAGGCGGTGGCGTATTACGCCTCCTGCCGCCAGACAGTTACTGAGGGCGGAAACCACGCATTCACGGGCTTCGAAGATTATTTCAACCAGATTGTCGATTTTCTTGGACTGCACAGTTTCTGACGATCAATTCGAACTGCTTATTTAAACCATGACGCAAACTTATAACGCTGATGCCATTGAGGTACTCACTGGGCTTGAGCCGGTACGCCGTCGCCCGGGGATGTACACCGATACGACCCGTCCGAACCACCTTGGGCAGGAAGTGATTGATAACAGTGTGGATGAAGCACTGGCGGGCCACGCAAAACGTGTGGACGTGATCTTACATGCCGACCAATCTCTGGAGGTCATTGATGATGGCCGCGGCATGCCAGTAGACATTCACCCTGAAGAAGGTGTTCCGGCGGTTGAGTTGATCCTCTGCCGTTTACATGCGGGTGGTAAGTTCTCCAATAAAAACTATCAGTTCTCTGGTGGCTTGCATGGGGTGGGTATCTCCGTGGTCAACGCTCTGTCGAAGCGTGTGGAAGTAAACGTGCGTCGCGACGGGCAGGTGTACAACATCGCGTTTGAGAACGGCGATAAGGTGCAGGATTTACAGGTTGTCGGGACCTGCGGTAAACGCAATACCGGAACCAGCGTGCACTTCTGGCCGGATGAAACCTTCTTCGACAGCCCGCGTTTTTCCGTTTCGCGCTTAACGCACGTCCTGAAAGCTAAAGCGGTATTGTGTCCGGGTGTCGAGATCACCTTTAAAGATGAGGTCAACAATAGCGAACAGCGCTGGTGCTACCAGGATGGCCTGAATGATTATCTGAGCGAAGCGGTGAATGGCCTGCCGACGCTGCCGGAAAAACCGTTTATCGGTAATTTTAGCGGTGAGACGGAAACTGTGGACTGGGCGCTGCTCTGGCTGCCGGAAGGCGGCGAGCTGCTGACCGAAAGCTATGTAAACCTGATCCCAACCATGCAGGGCGGTACGCATGTTAACGGTCTGCGTCAGGGCCTGCTGGATGCGATGCGCGAGTTCTGCGAATACCGCAATATCCTGCCGCGCGGCGTGAAGCTGTCGGCGGAAGATATCTGGGATCGCTGTGCCTATGTGCTGTCGGTGAAAATGCAGGATCCGCAGTTTGCCGGGCAAACCAAAGAGCGCCTCTCCTCGCGCCAGTGCGCGGCATTTGTCTCTGGGGTGGTGAAAGATGCCTTCAGCTTGTGGCTGAACCAGAACGTGCAGTCAGCCGAACTGCTGGCTGAGATGGCGATTTCCAGCGCCCAGCGTCGTCTGCGCGCAGCGAAAAAAGTGGTGCGTAAAAAGCTGACCAGCGGTCCGGCGCTGCCGGGGAAACTGGCGGACTGTACCGCACAGGATCTCAATCGCACCGAACTGTTCCTCGTCGAAGGTGACTCCGCGGGCGGATCGGCCAAACAGGCGCGCGATCGTGAGTATCAGGCGATCATGCCGCTCAAAGGTAAGATCCTCAATACCTGGGAAGTCTCTTCCGATGAAGTGCTGGCCTCGCAGGAAGTTCACGATATTTCGGTGGCGATCGGTATCGATCCGGACAGCGACGACCTGAGCCAGTTACGTTACGGTAAGATCTGTATCCTGGCGGATGCGGACTCCGATGGTCTGCACATCGCCACGCTGCTGTGCGCACTGTTTGTGAAACACTTCCGCACGCTGGTGAAACACGGTCACGTGTATGTGGCGCTGCCGCCGTTATACCGTATCGACCTCGGCAAAGAGGTGTATTACGCGCTGACGGAAGAAGAAAAAGCGGGCGTACTGGAACAGTTAAAGCGCAAGAAAGGCAAGCCGAACGTGCAGCGCTTTAAAGGTCTGGGTGAAATGAACCCGATGCAGCTGCGCGAAACCACGCTGGATCCGAACACCCGTCGCCTGGTGCAGCTCATCATCGATGATGAAGACGATCAGCGCACCAACGCGGTAATGGATATGCTGCTGGCCAAGAAGCGTTCTGAAGATCGTCGTAACTGGTTGCAGGAGAAAGGCGACCTGGCGGATCTCGAAGGGTAAGGGGTATGTAGGCCGGATAAGGCGGTTTGTGCCGCCATCCGGCAAGGTCATCATGCCCGATGGCGTACGCTTATCTGGCCCGGCGGCCAGAACAATAACTTAAATGCCCGGCTCCAGAATACGAATATTCATCTCCAGCACATCGCCTTTGACGGCTTCGCTGTAGGCTTTCATATGCGGAGTCTGCAAATGCGCTTCAAGGTGGGCGATGCTTTCCCACTGTTCAATCATGACGATTGAATCCGGGGCTGTAGTCTGAAAACTGACGCCAGCAGCATGATCGACCATCGGCGCGTAGCCGTGGCAACCTTCTTCCTGTAAAACGATCGGAACGATTTTAGCGAACTGATCCAGTACCGCCTGGCGGTGATGTTGACCTGGACGTGTACGGATTTCTGCAATAACGGTAAGCATGGTTAACTCCTTCTAATTCCAGGTTACCAGTTAACCAAAAATTTCGTTCAGATGCTTGCGATATTCTGCGATATAACGCGGGACATCCGGCATTTTAATCACGTCATTGGTGATAAAGGTCGGCAGCGCTTCCATTCCCAGGAACTGGTTTGCTTTATGGAATGGGAGATAAACGCCATCAACCCCAACGCCATGGAAGAACTGATCTTTTTCCGTGAAGGCTTCCATCGGCGCGTTCCAGGTCAGAGAGAGCATGTATTTTTTGCCCTGAATCAGTCCGCCGGAACCGTATTTTTTTGACGCATCTGAACGCGTGCGGCCATCGCTGGCGTACAGCGTACCGTGCCCGGCAGTGAACACGTCATCAATGTATTTCTTCACCGTCCACGGCGCGCCCATCCACCAACCCGGCATTTGCCAGATAACGGCGTCTGCCCAGACGAAGTTCTGCACTTCTGCTTGCACATCATAGTCGCTGTCAGCGCGTACGACTCTAACATCATGCCCGAGGTCGCGCAGGATACCGTCCGCGACCTCGGTCAGGGTGTCATTCAATTGCCCATTAGAATGGCCAAATTTTTTCGCACCGTTGATAATCAGGATATTGCTCATTTTGTGTCCTCAAAGAATAACGTTTGAGGCCGATTCTACGCTGATGATCGGTACGGTGAAATTAGCAAAATGTGCAAAGTCTTTTGCTGACTGAGCAATAATAACGCAGTTACCAACTGATTTTAGCTTCAAAGCCGCCTTGCGGCGCATTACCAAACGAGGCTGACATTCTGTGTAAGGTCGCGATGCGACGGACAATTGACAGCCCCAGACCGCTGCCGGTCACGCTTTGCCCCGGTGGGCGATAAAAGCGTTCTCCAATGTGCATCAGAACTTCCGGCGCAATACCTGGACCATTATCTTTGACGCTAAAATTGCGGGCGTTGAGCGTCACTTCCACAATACTTCCCCGTGGACTATAGCGAATCGCATTATCCAGCAGATTTCGCACCATCAGGCTGAGTAACAGCGGTTGCCCGGTACATGTGATGCCGTGCGCGTTAATCTGCAAACGTACGTCAATATGCGCCTGCTGGGCCGAATGGTAGATATCCATCACCGAAGATTGCAGCAACTCCTCCAGCGAGATTTCCGCCACATCCTGAAGATTGTCGAGGGAGTCAAGGCGCGAAAGCGTCAGTAACTGATCGACCAGACGCGTGGCGCGATCGATCCCGGCCTGCATCTGCATTAAGGCTTTTTGCCTGGCCTGCGGGTCATCATCAGACAGTTGCGCCACTTCGGTTTGCACTTTCAGCGCCGTCAATGGACTACGCAACTCGTGAGCGGCATCTGAAGTAAAGCGCCGTTCACGCACCATGGTGGTATGAATACGGGTGAAAAGTTGGTTGAGTGATTCAACCAACGGGCGGACCTCGCCAGGAATGCCTTTCAAACTGAGCGGTTCTTCTGATTCCGGGTCGCGTAAACGTAGCGCCTGCGCCAGTTTCTTCAGCGGCTTAAGTTCAAGACTTAACAACACAATCAGGATTAACAGCATCAGCGGCAGAGCGACCAACCACGGCACCAATTGTGCTGTCACAATCGCTAAAGCCATATCTTCACGATATTCCCATTCCTGGCCGACAACGATTCGATACTTTTTATCTGCGGAAGTCAGCCAGACAAAACGCCATTTATCGTTGTCGCCATTCAGATAGCCATCGTCAAAACCTTCCCGGCGATAGCTGTAGGGAATGTATTGGCCATTGTCGCCATCGTGAAGAACCATTTTCCCTTCTGGCGTGTAGGCCGCAAAGGTCAGTACATCGTCGTCAATATGACCATGTTTGAATTTTTTCGGGGTATGCGCGATGCGTTCAGAGGCTTTGAGTTCATCAAGATCCAGCGTGACCAGACGCTTGGCGAACAGCATTTGCTGCGTGTCGAACATCTCATTCACATTATCGGTGGTTTGCTTCCACGCGACAAAGCTGGAAATCAGCCAGGTCACTAAAACCAAAATCATGAAGATAAGCGTTAGCCTGATGCGCAGGCTGAGGCGTTGTGCGAGTTTCATGCGTCACCCAGGGTGTAGCCAATGCCATGCACGGTACGGATAAAGTCGCTGCCGAGCTTACGGCGTAAGTGATGGACGTGTACTTCAACCGCATTGCTGGAGACGTTTTCGTCCCAGGTATACAGTTTTTCTTCAATCAGTTTGCGGGGCAAGACGCGGCCCTTGTTACGCATAAGCAGCTCCAGCAGCGCGAACTCTTTGGGCTTAAGAGACAACGGTTCGCCAGCCGCCGTGGCGACCAGTGCGCCGGGATCAAGCGTCACCTCGCCATGGCGTAATGTGTTGCTGGCCTGGCCGCTGGCACGACGCACCAGCGCCTCCAGCCTGGCGGCAACTTCAATCAACGCGAAGGGTTTACACAGATAGTCGTCCGCGCCCAGGCGTAAGCCTTCAACGCGTTCCGCCAGCGCGTCGCGGGCGGTCAGGATCAGCACCGGTTCCTGCTTCCCGTTGGCTCGCCACTCGCGCAGGATATCCCGTCCATCTATGCCTGGCAGCGTCAGGTCGAGGATTACCGCATCATACGGGGCACTGTAGAGTGCTTCTTTCCCCTGACGTCCTTCGGTAAACCAGTCGATGCTAAAACCCATTTTACTCAGACCGGTTTTAAGGCCATCGCCAATCAACGTATCATCTTCAACCAGTAAAATGCGCATATATTCTTCCCTGCGAAAACTCTCTTTGCCGTCAGTAAACCTTGTCGCCGCCGCATCTGTACAGCAAAAAAGAATCTTTTTTTTCCTTAAGAACTTGTTAAGGATTAACTTATTTAATAGTCGTAAACCAACATGAAAGGGAGACATGACGATGAAAAAATTAGCTGCAATGGTTGCCGTAATGGCACTGTGTTCCGCACCTGTTCTGGCAGCGCAGCAGGGCGGCTTCTCTGGGCCAACGACGACCACGCAAAGCCAAAGCGGCGGGTTTGTCGGCCCGAACGGCAGCATCACGACGGTAGCAAGTGCTAAATCGCTGCGCGATGACGCGTGGGTTACTTTGCGTGGGAACATCGTTGAGCGTATTTCCGACGATTTGTATGTGTTTAAAGATGCGACCGGCACGGTGAATGTGGATATTGACCATAAGCGCTGGAACGGCGTAACCGTAACCCCGCAGGATGTGGTTGAGATCCAGGGCGAAGTGGATAAAGACTGGAACTCCGTTGAAATCGACGTGAAACAGATTAGCAAAGTTGCTAAATAATCCCCATCAGGGCCGCATTCGCGGCCCTTTTCTTTGTGACTCAACACGTCAGATAGGGTAGTATCTGCGGCAATATTGCCCTTCAATAGAGGGGTACAAAGTTGAGGAACCACGATTAATGAGCGATATGGCAGAGCGCCTGGCGCTGCATGAATTCACGGAAAACGCCTATCTGAACTACTCCATGTACGTCATCATGGACAGGGCGTTGCCATTTATTGGCGATGGTTTGAAACCCGTTCAGCGTCGCATTGTGTATGCAATGTCCGAACTGGGGCTGAATGCCAGCGCCAAATTTAAAAAATCCGCCCGTACCGTCGGTGACGTGCTGGGTAAATACCACCCGCACGGCGACATCGCCTGCTATGAAGCGATGGTGCTGATGGCGCAGCCGTTCTCTTACCGTTATCCGCTGGTTGATGGTCAGGGAAACTGGGGGGCGCCGGACGATCCCAAGTCCTTCGCGGCGATGCGTTATACCGAATCCCGCTTGTCTAAATATGCGGAAGTCCTGCTGGGTGAACTCGGTCAGGGAACGTCGGACTGGGTGCCAAACTTCGACGGCACCATGCAGGAGCCAAAGATGCTGCCTGCGCGTCTGCCAAATATTCTGCTGAACGGTACGACCGGTATTGCCGTTGGTATGGCGACGGACATTCCGCCGCATAACCTGCGAGAAGTCGCCAAAGCGGCGATTACGCTGATTGAGCAGCCGAAAACAACGCTCGATCAACTGCTGGACATCGTGCAGGGGCCGGATTACCCGACCGAAGCCGAGATTATTACCTCGCGTGCGGAAATTCGTAAGATTTACGAAAACGGACGCGGCTCCGTGCGTATGCGCGCGGTATGGACGAAAGAAGATGGCGCGGTGGTGATTTCCGCGCTGCCGCATCAGGTTTCCGGGGCAAAAGTGCTGGAGCAGATCGCTGCTCAAATGCGCAACAAAAAGCTGCCGATGGTTGACGACCTGCGTGACGAATCGGATCACGAAAACCCGACCCGTCTGGTGATTGTCCCACGCTCCAATCGCGTGGATATGGAACAGGTAATGAACCACCTGTTTGCCACCACCGATCTGGAAAAAAGCTACCGTATCAACCTGAACATGATTGGCCTCGACGGTCGCCCGGCGGTGAAAAACCTGCTGGAGATCCTCACCGAATGGCTGGCGTTCCGCCGTGATACCGTGCGTCGTCGCCTGAACTATCGTCTGGAAAAAGTGCTTAAGCGCCTGCATATCCTTGAAGGTTTGCTGGTGGCGTTCCTCAACATTGACGAAGTGATCGAGATTATTCGTCATGAAGATGAACCTAAGCCTGAGCTGATGTCGCGGTTTGGCATTTCTGAAACGCAGGCTGAAGCTATCCTTGAGCTGAAATTGCGCCATCTTGCCAAACTCGAAGAGATGAAAATCCGCGGTGAGCAGGATGAACTGGCGAAAGAGCGCGATCAACTGCAGGCCATTCTCGCTTCCGAGCGTAAAATGAATAACCTGCTGAAGAAAGAGCTGCAGGCCGATGCCGAGGCCTATGGCGACGATCGCCGCTCCCCGCTGCAGGAACGCGAAGAAGCGAAGGCGATGAGCGAGCACGACATGCTGCCGTCTGAGCCGGTGACCATTGTATTGTCTCAGAGTGGTTGGGTGCGTAGCGCCAAAGGCCACGACATTGATGCGCCAGGATTAAGCTATAAAGCGGGCGACAGCTTTAAGTCGGCAGTGAAGGGCAAGAGCAACCAGCCGGTGGTGTTCGTTGACTCGACCGGACGCAGCTACGCCATCGACCCGATTACGCTGCCGTCGGCACGTGGTCAGGGCGAACCATTGACCGGTAAGCTCACGCTGCCGCCGGGCGCGACGGTGGAGCATATGCTGATGGAAGGCGACGAGCAGAAACTGCTGATGGCATCCGATGCGGGCTACGGTTTTGTCTGTACCTTCAACGATCTGGTAGCACGTAACCGTGCGGGTAAGGCATTGATTACGCTGCCTGAAAATGCGCGCGTTATGCCGCCGGTGGTGATTGAAGATGAAACCGATATGCTGCTGGCGATAACGATGGCCGGTAGGATGTTGATGTTCCCGGTGAGCGATTTGCCGCAACTGTCGAAAGGCAAAGGGAATAAGATTATCAATATCCCTTCAGCAGAAGCGGCGAAAGGCGAAGATGGCCTGGCGCTGCTCTATGTGCTGCCGCCGCAAAGCACGCTGACTATTCACGTCGGTAAACGCAAAATTAAACTGCGTCCTGAAGAGTTGCAGAAAGTGACCGGCGAACGCGGTCGTCGCGGCACGCTGATGCGTGGTCTACAGCGTATCGATCGCATTGAAATTGACTCGCCTCGACGCGCCAGTCAGGGCGACAGCGAAGAATAACGCGACTGCCCGGCTCTCCCTGCTTTCGCTCAGGGAGAGCCAACGTTAAAATTTCCCGTAAAACCGTTGTTTATTCGTGCGTTGCGATTAACAATACGCTTTTCCAGAGAGCCGCCTTAACAAAGCCCTAACCTGATGCAGAGTTATGTATCCGGTGACGTAAAATGCCAGGCTCTTAGGCCTTAGAGGTTGTTATGTTATATATTTTTCGTTTAATCATTACTGTTATTTATTGCATTCTGGTCTGTATTTTCGGTTGTATATACTGTCTGTTCAGCCCACGGAATCCAAAACACGTCGCAACGTTCGGTCATATGTTTGGCCGCCTGGCTCCCCTTTATGGCCTGAAGGTCGAGTGCCGCATGCCGGCAGACGCGCAGAATTATGGTAATGCTATCTATATTTGTAACCATCAGAACAACTATGACATGGTTACCGCTTCGAATATCGTTCAGCCGCCGACGGTAACGGTGGGTAAAAAAAGCCTGCTGTGGATCCCGTTCTTCGGGCAGCTGTACTGGTTAACCGGTAACCTGTTGATCGACAGAAACAACCGTGCTAAAGCGCACAGCACCATTGCAGCCGTGGTGAACCATTTCAAAAAACGTCGTATTTCTATCTGGATGTTCCCGGAAGGGACGCGCAGCCGCGGCCGTGGTCTGCTGCCGTTTAAAACCGGCGCGTTTCATGCGGCGATTGCTGCAGGCGTTCCGGTCATTCCAGTCTGCGTTTCTACAACCTCGAACAAGATCAAATTAAACCGACTCAATAATGGTCTGGCGATTGTAGAGATGCTGCCGCCGGTGGATATTAGCCACTTTGGTAAAGATCAGGTTCGTGAACTGGCAGCGCATTGCCGCTCGCTGATGGAACAAAAAATCGCAGAACTCGATAAAGAAGTTGCTGAGCGGGAAGCCGCCGGTAAGGTTTAATCCGCACAATTCGGGTTTTTTACAGGAAAAGATTTCCTGCGTGTTAATCGCCAGTTTTTCATGGAGTTTATATGTCATTCAGTCGGCGTCAGTTCATTCAGGCATCGGGGATCGCACTGTGTGCAGGTGCTGTTCCGCTGAAGGCTAATGCTGCCGGTCAGCAACAACCGTTACCTGTGCCTCCACTGCTGGAGTCTCGTCGGGGGCAGCCGTTATTTATGACGCTGCAACGCGCGCATTGGTCCTTTACACAAGGCACGCGCGCGCCTGTCTGGGGGATTAACGGCCGCTACCTGGGACCGACAATTCGCGTCTGGAAAGGGGATGACGTCAAGCTTATTTACAGCAATCGTCTGACAGAAAATGTCTCGATGACCGTCGCCGGATTACAGGTACCTGGTCCGCTGATGGGTGGCCCGGCGCGCATGATGTCCCCTAATGCGGATTGGGCGCCAGTGCTGCCGATCCGCCAGAATGCCGCCACGCTGTGGTATCACGCCAATACGCCAAATCGCACTGCCCAGCAGGTCTATAACGGTCTTGCCGGGATGTGGCTGGTTGAAGATGAGGTCAGTAAATCCCTGTCTATTCCCAACCATTACGGTGTGGATGATTTTCCGATCATTATCCAGGACAAGCGTCTGGACAACTTTGGGACGCCGGAATACAGCGAACCCGGCAGCGGCGGTTTTGTTGGGGATACGCTTCTGGTTAATGGGGCGCAAAGTCCTTATGTCGAAGTCTCCCGCGGCTGGGTACGCTTGCGTTTGCTGAACGCGTCAAACTCGCGTCGTTACCAACTGCAAATGAGTGATGGCCGTGCGCTGCATGTGATTTCCAGCGATCAGGGCTTTTTACCCGCGCCTGTTTCATTGAAACAGCTCTCGCTGGCGCCAGGCGAACGTCGTGAGATCCTGGTGGATATGACTAACGGTAATGAGGTCTCTATTACCTGTGGCGAGGCGGCCAGCATTGTCGACAGGATCCGGGGATTCTTTGAACCATCAAGTATTCTTATCTCCACGCTGGTGCTGACTCTGCGACCAACCGGCCTCTTGCCGCTGGTGACTGACAGCCTGCCAATGCGCCTTCTGCCAACCGAGATCCTCAGCGGTTCGCCGATTCGCAGCCGTGATATCAGCCTGGATGACGATCCGGGGATCAACGGTCAGTTGTGGGACGTCAACCGCATGGATATTACCGCGCAGCAGGGTACCTGGGAGCGCTGGACGGTGCGGGCGGATATGCCGCAGTCTTTCCATATTGAGGGCGTCTCGTTCCTGATCCGTAATGTGAACGGCGCGATGCCGTTCCCGGAAGACAGAGGCTGGAAAGATACCGTTTGGGTAGATGGTCAGGTCGAGCTACTGGTTTATTACGGTCAGCCTTCCTGGGCGCATTTCCCGTTCTACTTTAACAGCCAGACGCTGGAAATGGCGGATCGTGGCTCGATCGGTCAGATCCTGGTGAACCCGGCGCCGTAACGCGTCGGGGTTTGCGTTACGCCCGCCAGAACATGCGCGAAAACAGGATCAGTATGGGGTAAATCTCCAGACGCCCCATGATCATGGCTGCGCACATCAGCAGCTTTGCCTCCTCATTTAACGTGCCAAACGTCGTGGCGGTAACGCCAAATCCCAGCCCCATATTGTTGATGCAGGCGGCGACGGTGGCGAAAGAGGAGAAGAGATCGTAGCCCATCAGATTGAGCGCCCAGATAAAAAAGCTGGTGAACAAAACGTAGAGAAAGAAAAAGCTCCATACCGAACGCACCACCCTGTCGCTTACCACGCTGTTACCCACTTTGATGTTCAGCAGGGCGCGAGGATGCGCGAGCTGGTGTAATTCCTGGCGGCACTGCTTGAACATAATCAAAAAGCGCAGCACTTTAATTCCCCCGCACGTCGATCCCACACAACCGCCGAAGAAGCTGGCGCTAAGCAGCATGAAGATCGTGTGCGAGGGCCACTGCGCGTAATCCGCCGTTGACAGGCCATTATCCGTCAGCATGGAGCTGGCCAGAAAAAAGGCATGCACCAGGCTGTCCGTTAGCCCGTACATACCTGCCCGCCAGACCTGCCAGGTGGCGATCAGCGTGACCACCAGCGCAATTAGCAGAAAGAAACGCAGCTCGGCATTACGACGAAAGGGCTTGAAGGTACGTTTTACAATAGCAACGTACCAGAGGGTGAAGTTAAACGCGGATAACAGTGAGAACAGTCCGGCGACGAGTTCTATAGCGTGGCTGTTATAAAAGCCGATGCTCTCGCTGCGAGTGGAAAATCCGCCAAGAGAGACCGTCGACAGCCCGTGGCATAAGGCGTCGAAAAACGACATCCCGGCAGCCCAGTAGGCCAGAGTACAAATAAGACCCAGAATGACGTAGGTCAACCACAGCGTACGTGCTGTATCGGCAAGCCTTGGCGTGAGGCGTTCTTCTTTGAAGGGGCCTGGCATTTCAGACTGATACAGTTTCATGCCGCCAATACCCAGCAGCGGTAATACCGCCACGGCGAGGACAATAATGCCCAGGCCGCCAATAAAATTGAGCTGAGCACGATAGTAAAGATACGATTTCGGTAAGGCGCTGACGTCGTCAATCACCGTTGCGCCAGTGGTGGTAATCCCGGAAACCCCTTCGAACAGGGCATCGGCAAAGGAGAGATTTAAGCCATCGTCCATCCACATCGGCATTGCGCTAATAAACGAAAACAGTAGCCAGAACAAAACGATAATGACGAATCCATCCCGGGTTCTCAGTTGAATTCCCGCATGTTTGGTTGCCAGCCACGCCCCGCCGCCAAGGGTAAAGAAAGTCATAAATGTGCTGAAAAATGCGAAAAAGCTCCGCTCTTTATTTAACAGAGCGATGGTCATCGGCGGCAGCATGGAGAAGCTGTAGAGAAGAACCAGAAATCCGCACAGGTGAACAACAACCCGTAACTGGGAAATATGCAGTGAATCGTTGAGTCGCAATGAAAAATCCCCCGCCGAAAAGAGTGATCTCAGCTGGCCGGCATGGTGTTAATTATGATTGATAAAAATGGCTGTCGTAAAATTTAACAATTTATACAACTTTCTACTGGTCTGGTTCAGACTCCACTTCATTTCTTGCCGACATACAGCGTATAATCCCCGGCCTTTGATTATTTTTTTACCATTTTTGGAAGCACTATGAGCGCAATATCCCTGATCCAACCGGACAGAGACCTTTTCTCTTGGCCGCAGTACTGGGCTGCCTGTTTTGGCCCGGCACCGTTTTTGCCGATGTCACGTGACGAAATGGACCAACTTGGCTGGGATAGCTGCGACATCATTCTGGTGACCGGCGATGCCTACGTCGACCACCCAAGTTTTGGTATGGCGATTTGTGGCCGTATGCTGGAAGCTCAGGGCTTTCGCGTCGGAATTATCGCCCAGCCGGAGTGGAACAACAAAGACGATTTTATGCGTTTGGGTAAACCGAACCTGTTCTTTGGTGTGACCGCTGGCAACATGGACTCGATGATCAACCGTTATACCGCCGATCGCCGACTGCGCCATGATGATGCCTACACGCCGGACAACGTGGCGGGTAAACGTCCGGACCGCGCCACGCTGGTCTATACCCAGCGCTGTAAAGAAGCATGGAAAGATGTGCCGGTTATTCTTGGCGGCATTGAGGCCAGCCTGCGCCGCACCGCGCACTACGATTACTGGTCTGATACCGTTCGCCGCTCCGTTTTGGTGGATTCGAAAGCCGATATGCTGATGTTCGGCAACGGCGAACGTCCGCTGGTGGAAGTGGCGCATCGTCTGGCGATGGGGGAAACTATCGATCAGATCCGCGATGTGCGTAACACCGCTATTATGGTTAAAGAAGCGTTGCCGGGCTGGAGTGGGGTGGATTCTACGCGTCTCGACACGCCAGGCAAGATTGACCCGATCCCGCATCCTTACGGTGAAGATCTGCCGTGTGCTGATAACAAACCTGCCGCACCGAAAAAGCAGGAAGCGAAAGCGGTCACCGTGCAGCCACCGCGTCCGAAACCGTGGGAAAAAACCTACGTGCTGCTACCGTCCTTCGAAAAAGTGAAGGGCGATAAAGTGCTGTATGCGCATGCGTCGCGTATCCTGCACCACGAAACTAACCCAGGCTGCGCGCGTGCGCTGATGCAAAAGCATGGCGATCGCTACATCTGGATCAACCCGCCAGCTATTCCGCTGTCTACCGAAGAGATGGACAGCGTCTTTGCGTTACCGTACAAACGTGTACCGCATCCGGCGTATGGCGACAGCCGTATTCCGGCCTATGAGATGATCCGTTTCTCGATCAACATTATGCGTGGCTGCTTTGGCGGCTGCTCGTTCTGTTCGATAACAGAGCACGAAGGCCGTATCATCCAGAGTCGCTCTGAAGATTCGATCATCAATGAAATCGAAGCCATTCGCGACACCGTCCCGGGCTTTACCGGCGTGATTTCCGATCTTGGCGGTCCAACGGCGAACATGTATATGCTGCGCTGTAAGTCACCGCGTGCGGAGCAAACCTGCCGTCGTCTGTCATGCGTCTATCCGGATATTTGTCCGCACATGGATACCAATCATGAGCCAACAATTAACCTCTATCGCCGGGCGCGTGATCTCAAAGGCATTAAAAAGATCCTTATCGCATCCGGTGTGCGCTATGACATTGCGGTGGAAGACCCACGCTACATCAAAGAACTGGCTACCCATCACGTGGGGGGCTATCTGAAGATTGCGCCAGAGCATACTGAAGAAGGCCCGCTGTCGAAGATGATGAAGCCGGGGATGGGCAGCTACGATCGCTTCAAGGAATTGTTCGATACCTACTCTAAACAGGCCGGTAAAGAGCAGTACCTGATCCCGTATTTTATCTCCGCACACCCGGGTACGCGTGATGAGGATATGGTGAATCTGGCGCTGTGGCTGAAACAACGTCGTTTCCGTCTGGATCAGGTGCAGAACTTCTATCCATCGCCGTTGGCGAACTCCACAACCATGTATTACACCGGGAAAAACCCGTTGGGTAAAATTGGTTATAAGAGTGAAGACGTGGTGGTGCCGAAAGGTGATAAGCAGCGTCGTCTGCATAAAGCCCTGTTGCGCTACCACGATCCAGCCAACTGGCCATTGATCCGCCAGGCGCTGGAAGATATGGGTAAAAAGCATCTGATCGGCGGGCGTCGCGAATGTCTGGTTCCGGCGCCTACGCTGGAAGAGATGCGCGAAGCGCGTCGCCAGAACCGTCATACTCGTCCGGCGCTGACCAAACACACGCCAGTGGCGCACCAGCGTCAGACGCCTGCCGCGAACAAAAAACGCGGGAAAGTGGCGGGACGTTAATCTTTCTTGCCCGGATAAGGTGCTTGCACCGCTATCGGGCAGAAGAGATCAGTATTTATGCCTCACGAATTCTGGCCGCTAATGCGGCCAGTTTTTCGTCATCAGCCCGTTCATGATCGTGTGACGACAGATATCCTTCATACTGCTCGAAAAATTTGTTCTGCCGCGATTCAATCGGTTTCCAGTGGGTTAAATCGCCAGTACCGTGCATGGGACTTAATTTACTGTGCACATGGTCTACGCCGAAACCTTCGAAGAACATTCCCGTACGACTAACATCCGGGAAAGCCTTATCCAGTTTCTTAGCCACTTTTTGGGTCGCCAGCATCAGGTCCGCTAACGCCTGCGGCGGCATATCGAAGGCATAGCTCGGGTAATGCTTTTTCGGGATCACCACGGTAAAACCGTCGGTGTTCGGGAAAATCGACAGAAAAGCCAGGTGGTGCTCGTCTTCCCATACCTTATGGCAGGGCGCTTTGCCTTCAACAATTTGACAGAAAATACAGGTCATTCCTTTTCTCCGCAGGTAAGGTATTCCTCAGAACGCAGTCAGTTTAGTACAGACCCAACACCTTCCACCACATCAGACCCACGGTAATAAAGACCGCCTGGTTAAACAGGCTGATGATAAATCCTGTGCGCCACCAGACGCCCGTTGGAACGTACCCTGCGCCAAACAGAATTGGACCGCGAGCATGAGTGTACTGGGTGAGCGAGCAGTACAAACTGCTGGTGAAGGCCAGCATTAGCGCCGTGGGGGCCGCGGGAATATTCAGATGCAACCCGACGCCGAGGAAAACGGCATACAGCGCGGCAATCTGCGCATTTCCGCTGGCAAAAAAGTAGTGGGTATAGAAATAGGCGGCGTTCAGCAGTAGCAGGACGATCACCCAACTGGTCCCGTGCATAGTACTGCTCAGGCTATCGCCAATCAGATTGCCAAACCAGGTGGTGAAGCCCAGTTTTTTCAACTGATTCGCCATCATCAGTAGCGCGGCAAACCAAATCAGCGTATCCCATGCCCCTTTCTCACTTTTGACGTCCTCCCAGCTCAATACGCCGCTCAGCAATAAAATCGACAGCCCTACAAACGAGGCGGTGGTGGCGTCAACGCCCAGCGTATCGCCAAAAATCCACAGCACCAGCAGTACGCCGACGGTTGCCAGCATCAGCCATTCACCGCGTGACATGCGGCCCATTTCCGCCAGCTCTTTGCGCGCCAGGTTAGGGGCATCCGGCGTGTGTTTGATTTCCGGGCGCACCAGCCAGTAGACCAGTAGCGGAACGAGCAGCAAAGAGACCAGACAGGGTAGCAGCGCCGCCATAAACCAGCCGCCCCAGGTCAGCGTAACCCCGGCGTTGGCCGCCAGTTTTACTGCCAGCAGGTTGCCGGTATAGCCGGTCATAAACAGTGCTGCCGTCACGTCGTTGACGTTGCCAATACAGGTGATAAGAAAGGTGCCGATTTTACTGCGGGACTCATCTTCCGGGTTCGAATGGAAACTACGCGCCAGAGAGTCGGCAATCGGATAGATGACGCCGCCGCAGCGCGCCGTATTACTCGGCATAGCGGGAGAGAGGATCAGATCGGCAAAAGCCAGACCGTAGGCGAGTCCCAGCGTGCGCTTGCCGAGCAGGCGGATCATCTGCAACGCAATGCGTCGTCCGAGGCCGGTTTTGATAAACCCACGGGCAATCATAAAGGCCACGACGATAAGCCAGATAAGTGAGCTGTTCAGTTCGCTGAGTGCCGTGGTGATGGCGCCGCTGGCGGTTTTATCCCCGGCAGCATAGGCGAGTGCGAACACCGTAATACCAATTATGCCGACCGCGCCGATGGGTAAGACTTTCGCCACAATAGAGGCGATGGTGGCGACGAAGATAATTGCCGAATGCCAGGCTGGCGCACTTAACCCAGTGGGGGGAGTAAGCTGCCAGAGACCGGCAGAAATGAGTACTATAAGAATTAATGGGAGCCATTTGACGCCATTACTTTTTTTATCAGCCACGATTACGCACCTATAGGTGTGGTAAATATATTCATCGAATGAATATATTTATTGAATAATTAACAGGTTATGTTGCGTAATGCTGCTCCAGCGACTGCAAGAAATACATCAATATATGTATGTTAATTGTTTCCTGATATTTCATTGCCAGCAAGGCCCGACGGGAGTGTCGGGCCGGAGAGAAGAGATTAACCGCCGAACTGGTCCGGGTCTGGTCCCAGCCGTCTGCCCTGATCGAGTTTCGCGATTTCGCCTAATTCTTCTTTATCCAGACGGAAGTCCCAGACGTTAAAGTTTTCAGCGATACGGGCAGGCGTCACCGATTTCGGAATAACCACCAGACCGTTATCCAGATGCCAGCGGATGACAATCTGCGCTGGTGATTTACCATATTTCTCTGCGAGGTCACGGATGATCTTTTGGTCGAAGACGTCTTTCCCCCCCTGCGCCAATGGACTCCAGGATTCGGTCTGGATCTTATGCGTGGCGTTCCAGGCATGAAGCTGGCGCTGCTGCATAAGTGGGTGCAGTTCTATCTGGTTGATCACGGGATGAACGCCAGTTTCATCGATCAGGCGCTGGAGATGATTGATCTGAAAGTTGCACACGCCGATGCTCTTAATCAGCCCTTCTTTTTGCAGATCGATCATGTTTTCCCACGCTTCAACGTAGTGATCGATCGCCGGAACAGGCCAGTGCATCAGGTAAAGATCGAGGTAATCGAGCTGGAGTTTCTCCATGCTTTCGAGTAAGGCTTCCCGGGCGCGTTTCTGATCATCATTCCACAGCTTGGTGGTGATGAATAACTCTTCCCGCGGCACGCCGGCATTACGTATCGCTTTGCCGACACCTTCTTCGTTTTTATATGCGGCGGCGGTATCAATCGAACGATAACCCACTTCCAGTGCTTTATGGATAGCGGTAATGACTTCTTCGTTGCTTGCCTTCCAGACCCCCAGGCCCAGTTGCGGCATGACGTTACCATCCTGTAGCTTGATAATGGTTGGACCGGTCATAATTCCCCCCTGGATTACAGTCACCGGAGCAAGCTCCGGTGAGTTAGGTGTGACTTAAGTCTGGTATAAATACCCAAAAACGAAAGGCGGAGGTTAAAAAACCTTAGCGGGCAGCTTCGTAAATCCGACGGCTGACGTCGAGCGTAATGTCCTGATGTTCACCCAGTTTCGTACCGCCGTGCGCTTGCAGTTTTTCCAGCAGCGCCGGGATGGAGCTACCGTCCAGACCGTAGTCAGACAAGCGAGTTGGTACGCCCATTTGTTCGAAGAAAGCACGGGTAGCGGCAATGGCGGCATCGATACGCTGGTCTTCGGAACCTTCGGTGATATTCCAGATACGCTCTGCGTATTGCAGTAGTTTGGCACGCTTGGTATCGCGTTTTTCATTCCACAGCGCAGGCAGAACGATGGCCAGCGTTTGCGCATGATCCAGACCATGCATCGCGGTCAGTTCGTGGCCCAGCATATGGGTTGCCCAGTCCTGCGGTACGCCTGCGCCAATCAGGCCGTTCAGCGCCTGGGTTGCCGCCCACATGACGTTCGCACGCACGTTGTAGTTTTCCGGCTCCTGCAAGGCTTTCGGACCTTCTTCTATCAGCGTAAGCAGAATGCCTTCGGCAAAGCGATCCTGAATTTTTCCGTCGACCGGATAAGTTACATACTGCTCAACGGTATGCACGAAGGCATCCACGACGCCGTTCGCAACCTGACGTGGCGGCAGGGTATAGGTGTAAACCGGATCCAGAACGGCAAATACCGGTTGTACAAACGGGGTCATAAAGGCCAGTTTGTCGCCGGTGGTTTTCCGCGAGATGACCGCGCCGGAGTTAGATTCAGAACCGGTGGCGGGCAGGGTTAATACGGAGCCCATCGGGATGGCGCTTTTTACGTCGTTGCCGTGAGTTTCCAGAATACGCCATGGGTCGATGCCGTCAGCGTACTGTGCCGCTGCTGCGATGAATTTGGTGCCGTCCAGTACCGAACCGCCGCCCACTGCCAGCAGGAACGTTACTTTTTCATCACGCACGAGCTTTACCGCATTCATTAGCGTTTCATAAGACGGGTTTGGCTCAATACCGCCAAACTCCAGCACGTCCAGGCCTTTCAGTGCATCCTGAACCTGTGCCAGGACACCGGTTTTTTTCACACTGCCGCCGCCGTAGGTAATCAGTACGCGGGCATCCTGAGGGATTTGGTCGCGCAGCTCTGCAATAGCGCCTTTACCGAACAGAATTCGGGTTGGGGTATGGAGATTAAAATTGTTCATTACTCGTTCCCTTGTGTGGGTAAAAAAGAGGGCAGGAGAGTGTCTGCCGGATGATGAACATTGTGGTCGCCAGCCGCGCTGCTCTCAATGCTCATTTCTGCCGATGTCTTGCCCATTTCTACAGATTACTGGAGAAAACGGATAAATCTGCGCATTATGTCAGGGTCGCAAACCGATGATGAAATGGTGCTTTATGAACCGTGAAGAGATCTGCCTTCTGCTGACAGATAAAATTAAGCAGCTGAAAAATAATGAAAATAAACTCAGTGCATTGCTGCCAGATGTCCGCCTGCTGCACGGAACGGAGCCAGCGGCGCGCACACCGGTCATGTATCAGCCAGGCATCATATTTCTCTTCTCTGGACATAAAATTGGTTATATCAATGAACGTGTATTTCGTTATGACGCCAATGAATACTTGCTGCTAACCGTACCTTTACCCTTTGAATGTGAAACGTATGCGACACCGGAGGTTCCGTTGGCCGGAATTTATCTGAATGTCGATATCCTGCAATTGCAGGAGCTGTTGATGGACATTGGAGAAGATGAGCTGTTTCAGCCTGCCATGGCGGCCAGTGGAATTAACTCCGCGACGCTTTCAGACGAAATTCTCTGCGCCGCTGAGCGCCTGTTGGATGTGATGGAACGCCCGCTGGATGCGCGTATTCTCGGCAAACAGATCATTCGCGAGATCCTCTACCATGTGCTGACCGGGCCGCGCGGCGGCGCGTTACTTGCGCTGGTCAGTCGTCAGACGCATTTCAGCTTGATAAGCCGGGTGCTGAAGCGGATTGAAACCAAATACACCGAAAATCTCAATGTAGAACAGCTGGCGGCAGAGGCGAACATGAGCGTGTCGGCGTTTCATCATAATTTTAAAGCGGTGACCAGCACGTCGCCGCTGCAATATCTTAAAAGCTATCGTCTGCATAAAGCGCGGATGATGATGATTCATGACGGGATGAAGGCCAGTGCGGCAGCCATGCGCGTCGGCTATGAGAGCGCATCGCAGTTTAGCCGGGAGTTCAAACGTTTCTTTGGCGTGACGCCGGGGGAAGATGCGGCCAGAATTCGGATGATGCAGGGGAGTTGATTTCTTGTCCGTCTGAAAGGTACACCGTAGGCCTTAAAGCTGCGCGCCATAAGGCAAAATGCCGGAGATTATCCGGCCTACGGATGCGACTCAGGCGCTACAGTATTTTTTTTTAATCACCACGAACAGGGTTCCCAACAGACCTGCGGTTAACAGGGCAATCGGTAGGATCATTAAAAAGGTCATCACCTGATCTTCATGGCGTTTAACGAACGGGATCATGCTCAGCGCGTAGCCAAAGCTGGTGACGACGGTGACCCACAGCAGGCCGCTCAACCAGTTAAAAAACTGGAATCGACGGTTGGGCAACCCTGAAATTCCCGCCATGGTCGGCAGCAAGGTGCGTACGAACGCCAGGAAGCGCCCGGCCAGCAGCGCCATCAGGCCGTGTTGGTCAAACATGCAGGTGGCGCGCTGATGATATTTTTCAGGTAATTGCGCCAGCCAGCCTTTTACCGTTCGTGTGTTGCCCAGCCAGCGTCCCTGAATGTAACTGAGCCAGCAGCCCAGGCTGGCGGCGGCGGTCAGAATAGCTATGGTAGGTAAAAAACTCATCACGTCCTGGGCGATCAGCGCCCCAGCCAGCAATAACAGGCTGTCTCCGGGTAAAAAGGAGGCGGGCAGCAGGCCATTTTCTAAAAACAGTGTGGCGAACATGACGAAGTACACCACGCTCACAACGTGTGGATCCGCCAGCGCGGCAAAGTCGTGTTGCCAGAGCGCGGAGACAATATCTTGAATAACTACCATGGACTTTCCTGTGGAACAGCGTTTATGTGTGGATTGTACTCCTGAATTGTCCGGGATGCCTTGATCCCGGACGCAACAATTGCAGACTTTTCCACCAGAAGTGTCTGCATATATGTCCATCTATGGCAATGTTACTCGATTCGGGCAAATCCTGCGGCTAAATCGGCAATCAGATCGTCAACATTCTCTAAACCGATATGCAAACGGATAAGCGTTCCGCTGAAGTCCACCTCGCCTTGCGGACGGATTGCCGCAATGTGCTCCGGCTGGTTGGCGAGAATCAGCGACTCAAAACCGCCCCAGGAGTAGGCCATGCTGAACAGGCTGAAGTGATCCAGATACGCGGCTAACTCTTCATTATTTAGCTTCTTATTCAATACAAAGGAGAATAGCCCGCTGCTGCCGGTAAAATCACGTTTCCAGAATTCATGGCCTTTACTGCCGGGCAGCGCCGGGTGATTAACGCGGGCGACCTGTGGGTGGTTGGACAGCCACTCGGCGACCTTTAAGCTGCTTTCATGATGCTGGCGTAAGCGTACGCTCAGCGTGCGTAATCCACGGCTGGTCATATAGGCGGTATCGGCGTCGAGCATTTGTCCCATCAGATAGGCATTTTCGCGCAGTTGATCCCAGCAACGGGCATTGGATACCGCTGTGCCGACCATGCCGTCGGAATGACCAATCAGGTATTTCGTACCCGCCTGAATCGAGATATCGATACCGAAATCCAGCGCCTTGAACAGCACGCCGGCAGCCCAGGTGTTATCAATTATGATGACTGCATCAGGCGCAACGCTTCTGACGGCGGCTACAATTGCCGGCACATCATGTACCTCCATGGTGACGGAGCCGGGTGATTCCAGAAAGACAACTTTGGTGTTCGGCTGAATGTGCTTCACAATATCGGCACCAACCAGCGGATCAAACCAGCCCGTTGAGACGCCTAGTTTGCCGAGAATTTTGGTGCAGAAGTCCTGGCTGGGTTCATAGGCGGTATTGGTCATCAACACATGATCGCCTTGTTCCACAAAGGCAAGGATGGTGTTGGCAACGGCTGCCGCGCCGCAAGGGAACAACGCGCAGCCCGCGCCGCCTTCCAGTGCGCACATGGCTTCCTGCAGCGAAAAATGCGTCAGGGTTCCACGACGTCCGTAGAAAAGCGCACCGTTAGCACGGTTGCGCGTGGCCTGCTTTTTTGCCTCAACGCTGTCAAACACCAGCGAAGAAGCGCGCTGGATCACGCTATTTACCGAGCCCAGCGTGTACTTTTTACTCCGTCCTGCGTGCACGAGTTTGGTTTCAAGTTGTTTATCTGCCATGGTGTATTACCTGTTTTTATACGTCTGGATGTCTAAACTACCATGAATCAAAGATGACGCATCCTGCAGAAAGGTCATACAGTAGAAAATAATCTCAAAATGCTTCTGGTGACTTTTTTACTGCGTAAGCGCAAGGAAAAGAAACCAAAGGTGCGGCAATATGTAAATAGTAATGAGAACGACTATCAATTCGACGTTGTTTTGATATGATTACGCTTAGATTTTGTGATTTGCGTCCTGGAGATACAGAGTGGGTAATAATTTGATGCAGACGGACCTTTCCGTCTGGGGTATGTATCAGCACGCCGATATCGTGGTTAAGTGCGTGATGATTGGGCTGATTTTAGCGTCAGTGGTCACCTGGGCTATCTTCTTTAGTAAGAGCCTTGAGTTCTTTACTCAGAAACGCCGTCTTAAGCGTGAACAGCAACTGCTGGCGGATGCCCGCTCTTTAGACCAGGCAAACGAGATTGCCGCAGGATTCGATGCTAAAAGCCTTGGCGCACAGTTGATTTATGAAGCGCAGAACGAGCTGGAACTGTCGGAAGGCAGTGACGACAACGAAGGTATTAAAGAGCGCACCGGTTTCCGTCTGGAGCGTCGTGTGGCGGCAGTAGGTCGTCATATGGGACGCGGTAACGGATACCTGGCCACCATCGGGGCAATCTCGCCATTCGTGGGTCTGTTCGGTACGGTATGGGGCATCATGAACAGCTTCATCGGGATCGCACAAACCCAAACCACCAACCTGGCCGTTGTTGCGCCGGGTATTGCAGAAGCGCTGTTAGCGACCGCTATTGGTCTGGTTGCGGCGATTCCTGCGGTCGTCATCTACAATATTTTCGCACGTCAGATTGGCAGCTATAAAGCGATGCTGGGCGATGTCGCGGCGCAGGTGCTGTTGCTGCAAAGCCGCGATCTGGACCTGAACGCCAGCGCCTCCGCGCATCCGGTACGCGCTGCGCAGAAATTACGTGTAGGGTAATGTTCCATGGCAATGAGCTTTAATGAAAACCTGGACGATAACGGTGAAATGCATGAAATCAACGTGACGCCGTTTATCGACGTTATGTTGGTTTTATTGATCATCTTTATGGTGGCCGCGCCGCTGGCAACAGTAGATGTGAAGGTGAATCTCCCTGCCTCCACCAGTACGCCGCAGCCGCGTCCCGAAAAACCGGTTTATCTGTCAGTCAAAGCCGATAAGAGTATGTTTATCGGCAATAATCAGGTGACGGATGAAACCATGATTAGCGAGCTCAATACGCTGACAGAAGGGAAGAAAGACACCACAATTT
Source organism: Citrobacter sp. Cc139 (assembly GCF_030334645.1). Taxonomy (NCBI): domain Bacteria; kingdom Pseudomonadati; phylum Pseudomonadota; class Gammaproteobacteria; order Enterobacterales; family Enterobacteriaceae; genus Citrobacter; species Citrobacter sp. Cc139. The sequence goes on along the minus strand of NZ_JAOWDM010000062.1, from coordinate 27,706 downwards.
TCTTCCGCGCGGATAAGACCGTCGATTATGAAACCATGATGAAGGTAATGGACTCGCTGCATCAGGCGGGTTTTCTGAAGATTGGTCTGGTCGGTGAAGAGACCGTGAAAGCGAAGTAACTTTCTCGCCGGGTAGTGGTTTTCACCTACCCGGCCTGCTTATCCTGATTCCACGCCCCACAAACCTGTTCTTATCTGTTTTCATCTAACGCGACCGTGGTTATCCTGGTCGGTTCGTAGCTGCCTTCGGACAGCTTGCGCGTCAGGCGTAAGGTGGCCGTTTCTCGCGCGAGTATATGCTGGTAGGTGCTCTCCAGCCGGGCCATGATTTTATCCCGCAGTTCGGGTTGTTGGGCTATGATGGCCTCAATCGCGGCGCCATAGATCTCTTCTTTCGCCTGTAGCGCATAAATTTCACGGCGATTTTGCCATTTCATCCGCACCAGCGCGGCGGGTATAGAAACCATTTCCTGGGCAACGCTTTCCAGTGTTGCGTTTTTATTGGCAATCAGGATGGCTAAATTCTGCTTTAAGACAAACTCATCACTTTTATGGTCATCTAAAGCCAAATAAACATTATTATCCTCAACATCTTTCATTTTATTTCTCTTCCAGAGAATAAAAAATAGGATCGCTGGATTCGCGGGTAATTAAATTAAGCCAAATTTTATTGCCTTGCTCATTAATGATGGCTGTTTTTTCGGTCAAAATTTTACTTAATTCTTGTGCATTAATGTCGCCTTCTGCTTGCAATGAATTGAGCAAGCGCGTGAATGACTCAATCTTTGCCGCGCAAAACAAACGCTCTTTTAAATGACGGTCGCACTCTTCAAACAACATATTGCGCGCCTGGCCGGTCGCTGTAGCGCTGATCAAAATATCTGCTTCATAATCGCTTAATGTTCTCTTTCCCTGAGTCAAATTTTCACTGTTTTCTGTGGGGAAGGTATTAGTCGATGTTTGAGATAAATGATAATGCGCGGGAACAAGATGCTCGGGAAGCATGTTGAAATATCCTTTGATGCCAATACTGTATTGTTTTTAATATGTCAGGCTGCGTTGACAATAGCATGGCGTAATTTTAAAATCAAAAAAAATGGAGCCAGTATATGAACAGTATATTTTATTCTGTTATTACCCTGCTATTGCTTACCTGCGGGGTGCTTTTGTTGATGCGCAGCGCAAATAAAAACCGCTATGCAGAAAATGGTAACGCTGGACACCAGCCGGAAATCTTGAGTAAAGAAGAGGGTGAAGATCATTTTTCTGTATTGATGAATTCGATTACCCCGGTATGGTATTGGCGGGTTAATCACGAATATATCGATTTTATCCACTCGACGATCAAACGGATGACGATGGCGGAGCTGAATGAGACGCCTGGCTTATTTGATGCGCAGCGGCGCTGTAGCGACCTTAACTCTGCAGTGTATAAATATTACGACAATATAAAAAAACGCTGTCTCAGCGGGGAGAAGGTCCCGCATGCCGATCTGGATGTGCTCAACTTACGTCAGTGCTTCAGGGAGTTCAGCCTGGAGGCTTACCCTGCGCTCGTCGCGCTGGTGTGGCCGGAATACCAGCGTCCACAGCTCAAAGCAGAAGAAGTATAAGGTCATGGCGCGTTACCATGGCCGGGTAGATCTACATGGCTACCCGGCACGGAGTGACGAACGGCTATTTGTCAGATGAGGCTTGCCACAGGTTCAGCTCGCCATCAGCGACGTGTTTATCGATCTGCGCCAGTTCTTCGGCGCTGAACGTCAGATTAGCCAATGCCTGAACGTTTTCTTCCAGTTGCTCCGGTCGGCTGGCGCCAATTAATACCGAAGTGACCCGGTTGTCTTTTAGCAGCCAGCTTAAAGCCATTTGCGCCATCGACTGTCCGCGCTGTTGCGCCATCTCATTGAGCAAACGCAGGCTGCTAAGGTTTTCTTCCGTCAGCATATTTTCTGTTAGCCCACGGACTTTTTTCCCTTCACGCTGCATACGTGAACCTTCCGGGATGCCGTTGAGGTATTTCCCTGTCAGCAGTCCCTGGGCCAGCGGCGTAAAGGCAATGCAGCCCATGCCGTTAGCTTCCAGCGTATCCAGCAAGCCACTGCTGTCTACCCAGCGATTAAGCAGGTTGTAAGAGGGTTGGTGGATAAGAAGTGGAATTTTCCATTCCCGCAGCAGTTCGGCCATCTTTTGCGTTCGTTCCGGGGAATAGGATGAAATGCCGACATACAGCGCTTTACCGCTTTGCACCGCATGGGCCAGCGCTGAGGCGGTCTCTTCCATTGGCGTATTTTCGTCCACGCGGTGCGAGTAGAAGATATCGACATAGTCGAGACCCATGCGTTGCAGACTCTGGTCGAGGCTGGCAAGCAGGTATTTACGCGAACCACCAGAACCGTATGGCCCTGGCCACATGTCATAGCCCGCCTTGGTGGAGATGATCAGCTCATCTCGGTATTGTGCAAAATCCTCGCGCAGTAAACGGCCAAAATTCTCTTCTGCGCTGCCTGGAGGCGGCCCATAGTTATTGGCCAAATCAAAATGGGTGATGCCTAAATCAAAGGCTTTACGCAGCAGGGCGCGCTGTGACTCCAGCGCCTGAACGTGCCCAAAACTGTGCCACAAACCCAGCGACAGCGCGGGTAAGCGTAAACCGCTGCGTCCACAGTAGCGATAGAGCATCTGCTCGTAACGTTCAGGATTGGCAAACCAGGCCATGAGATCTCCTTAGTGCAGGTGAATTTCGAAACAGCGTTTCTATTCTAGCGGGTTCTCGGTGAATATTCCGTTCACAGGTCACACTGGGATGAAAAACTGGGCAGAATTCGTTACGCGAGTTATTGAAGGAGACCCGCGTGAGAAGGCTATATATCTCCCTGCGTTAATCACGGCTTTCATAATGATCCGACCTCTCATTATGATAATACTGACTCTGATTTATCCTGGGAGCGCACTCTTGCAGGGTTTAATAAATATTTACGATAAAAAACAAAGCATTATTAAATAATTTAGGTGAGTTATCTGAATAATAATGCTAGCTAATTTCATTAGCATTCATGTTGATATCATCTGGAGAGATATGGCCTGGACTTAAGAAAGTAAAAAAATAAAGAACGCATTATATCTTCTCTACCGCCTGCCGATAACAAGGATAAGTATCGCCTGATGGCGAATTCCTCATCAACGGCAAGGAAATTATTATGGGTTTGCTGAAAAACTTCACTATTCGTATTGTCATGTTGGCAATACTGGGACTTTTTTGCCTGCTGTGGTCGGGCGTGGGTTTATTCAGTCTTCATTCTTTATCAAAAATATCAGAAGGGAATGATATTGACCGTCATCTCGTCCATCAGATGACTGTTCTCAGCCAGGGTAACGATCAGTATTTTCGTTTTGTGACGCGGTTAAGTCGCGCAATGGATGTCAAAATGAGCGGCGGAACGCCGGATTTTGCGCCAGCGCAACAGTCCCTGGACAATATGAGTAAAAAACTCCAGGAGATGAAAACATTGTCTCCCGGCCCCATGGATCCGGAAGTCGCCGCGGCGGTGCTGACCAAGTGGCAGGCGCTGCTGGATAACGGCGTTATCCCACAAATGCAACTGGCTCAGCAGGGCACGCTCACGGCCTTTGCGGAGCATGCCAGCACCGTTACGCCAGCCTTGAGCCGTGAATTTGGCGCCAGTGCTGAGCGTTTTAACACCACTGCGGGTGAAAGGCTCGATACCACCCGCGTTATGGTCGATGGCAAAACGTCTATCATCCGGACGCTAATTATCACCGCCGTAATCCTCGGTATTGCGCTCCTGTTCTTTACCGACCGCTACCTCGTCGCCATGATGGTGAAACCTCTGGGACGTATTCGCCAACAATTTCAACAAATTGCGCAGGGCGATCTCAGCCATTCTATTGAAGATTTTGGTCGTAACTGCGTGGGCCAACTGGTGCCATTACTGTGCGCGATGCAGGACAGCCTGCGCGAAGCCGTGAGTACCATTCGTTCTGGTAGTGACAATATCTGGCGAGGAGCGACGGAAATTTCCACCGGTAATAACGACCTCTCCTCACGTACTGAAGAGCAGGCTGCGGCGCTGGAAGAGACCGCAGCCAGCATGGAGCAGCTGACCGCAACGGTAAAACTGAACGCCGAAAATGCGCGTGAGGCCAGCCAACTGGCCGATACGGCGACAGAAACGGCAGGTAAAGGCAGCTCGTTGGTTTCAGAAGTAGTTGAGACCATGGACGGCATTGCCGCCAGTTCTAAACAGATCGCGGAAATTACCTCTGTGATTAACAGCATTGCTTTCCAGACCAATATTCTGGCGCTTAACGCGGCGGTTGAAGCGGCCAGAGCGGGCGAGCAGGGGCGCGGTTTTGCCGTGGTTGCCGGTGAGGTGCGTAACCTTGCCAGCCGTAGCGCCGGAGCGGCAAAAGAGATTGAGACGCTGATCGGCGAATCGTCGCGTCGTGTCGATCAGGGTGCTCGTCTGGTTAAAGAGACCGGATTAACGATGGAGGCGATTCTGCGCGGCGCGACAGAAGTCACCACCATCATGAAACAAATCGCCTCTGCTTCGGAAGAACAGAACAAAGGCATCTCACAGGTAAGCGTGGCGATCACGCAGATGGACAGCGTTACGCAACAGAACGCCGCGCTTGTCGAACAGGTTTCCGCCGCGGCAGTCGCGCTGGAACGGCAAACGGAAGATCTGCAACGTTCGGTGCAACAGTTCCGTCTATCAGCTAACGACGTGCAATACACTGCCACTGCGACCGCTTCCCCTTCAGCAGAACGCAAAACCTCTGCAACAGCTAAAACGGATGACTGGGTGTCGTTTTAAGCTGGCACAAAAAAGTCCCTGATACCTCTGGTCTTTGCTTAAAAAATCGCTATATAATTTATTATATAGCGATTGGGGGTTATGCATGGACAACCATTTTGGTAAAGGCCTGATGGCCGGATTAAACGCGGAAAATGCGGATAGCGCACGCTCGGTGGCGCATTTTTGCGCGGATTATAAACGCGGTTTTGTACTGGGGTTTTCACATCGAATGTTTGAAAAAACAGGCGATCGACAGCTCAGCGCGTGGGAAGCGGGCATCCTGACGCGTCGCTATGGACTGGATAAGGAGATGGTGATGGATTTCTTTAAAGAGAACCAGTCCAGTACAACAATTCGCTTTTTCATGGCCGGCTATCGGCTCGAAGCTTGATCCGAAAGGGGTATTATCTTGCTTTAATTAATTACACTATTGACCTACGCCTTCGTTTTGTTGCTCCGTCGAAGTATTATATCGCACATAACCATATAAAAAGTGTGGTAAATGGCGCGCCGATCGCAATATGCAACATGCGAATGGTGCAAAATAAAAAGCCAGGTCTTCGCAACGGAATAACTATAAAATGACTGGAGATAACTCTCTCATCAATTCGAGCGGCATCAATCGCCGCGATTTCATGAAGCTTTGTGCAGCACTGGCCGCCACCATGGGGCTCAGTAGCAAAGCCGCCGCAGAAATGGCCGAATCAGTTTCCCGCCCTCAGCGCCCACCGGTTATCTGGATTGGTGCTCAGGAGTGTACGGGTTGTACTGAATCGCTGCTTCGCGCGACACACCCTACAGTGGAAAACCTCGTCCTGGAGACAATCTCTCTGGAATACCACGAGGTACTCTCTGCCGCCTTCGGCCATCAGGTTGAAGAGAATAAACATAACGCTCTGGAGAAGTACAAAGGGCAATATGTTTTGGTTGTGGATGGTTCTATCCCACTGAAAGATAATGGTATTTACTGCATGGTTGCCGGTGAGCCGATCGTGGATCATATCCGCCGGGCCGCTGAAGGCGCAGCCGCTATCATTGCCATTGGCTCTTGCGCCGCGTGGGGTGGTGTTGCTGCCGCTGGCGTTAACCCAACGGGTGCAGTCGGCTTGCAGGAAGTTCTGCCAGGCAAAACCATCATCAACATTCCCGGCTGTCCGCCGAACCCGCATAACTTCCTGGCAACGGTCGCGCATATCATCACTTACGGTAAGCCGCCGAAGCTGGATACCAAAAACCGTCCAACATTCGCCTATGGCCGTTTGATTCACGAACATTGCGAGCGTCGCCCGCACTTCGATGCTGGCCGCTTTGCGAAAGAGTTTGGCGATGAAGGCCACCGTGAAGGCTGGTGTCTCTACCATCTGGGCTGTAAAGGACCCGAAACCTACGGCAACTGCTCAACGCTGCAATTCTGCGATGTTGGCGGCGTGTGGCCGGTGGCTATCGGTCACCCTTGCTACGGCTGTAACGAAGAAGGCGTTGGTTTCCATAAAGGTATTCACCAGCTTGCTCATGTGGAAAACCAAACCCCGCGCTCCGAGAAACCTGATGTCAACATGAAAGAAGGTGGCAATGTCTCTGCCGGCGCGATTGGGCTGCTTGGTGGCGTGGTAGGGCTGGTCGCCGGCGTCAGCGTGATGGCGGTTCGTGAACTGGGTCGTCAGCAGAAGAAAGATAACGCTGACTCACGGGGAGAATAACCGTGAACAGACGTAACTTTATTAAAGCAGCCTCCAGCGGGGCATTGCTGTTGGGCGCTGCGCCGTCCATCAGCCATGCGGCTGCAGAAAACCGTCCGCCGATCCCGGGTTCTCTTGGGATGCTCTATGACTCGACGCTATGCGTGGGCTGCCAGGCCTGTGTCACCAAGTGTCAGGACATCAACTTTCCGGCGCGTAACCCGGAAGGCGAGCAGACCTGGTCAAACAACGACAAGCTGTCGCCGTATACCAATAACATCATCCAGGTGTGGCGTAGCGGAACAGGCGTTAACAAAGACCACGAAGAAAATGGCTACGCATACATTAAGAAACAGTGCATGCACTGTGTCGATCCGAACTGCGTCTCCGTTTGCCCGGTCTCCGCACTGAAGAAAGATCCGAAAACCGGCATCGTCCACTATGACAAAGATGTCTGCACAGGTTGCCGCTATTGCATGGTCGCCTGTCCGTACAACGTGCCTAAGTACGACTACAACAACCCGTTTGGCGCGCTTCACAAATGTGAACTGTGTAACCAGAAAGGCGTTGAGCGTCTGGATAAAGGCGGTTTACCGGGTTGTGTTGAAGTGTGTCCTGCCGGGGCGGTGATTTTTGGTACGCGTGAAGAGCTGATGGCTGAGGCGAAAAAACGTCTCGCGCTGAAGCCTGGCAGCGAATACCACTATCCGCGTCAGACGGTGAAAGCGGGCGATACCTATCTGCATACGGTACCGAAGTACTACCCACACCTGTACGGTGAGAAGGAAGGTGGTGGTACGCAGGTGATGGTGCTGACGGGTGTTCCTTACGAGGATTTGGATCTGCCAAAACTGGATGATCTTTCAACCGGTGCGCGTTCTGAACATGTTCAACATTCCCTGTATAAGGGCATGATATTACCCCTGGCTGCGCTGGCGGGCTTAACCGTGCTGGTTCGTCGTAACACGAAAAACGACCATCACGACGGAGGAGACGATCATGAGTCATGATCCTAAACCGCTGGGCGGAAAAATAATCAGCAAACCGGTCATTATTTTTGGGCCGTTAATCGTCCTGTGTATGCTCCTGATCGTGAAACGTCTGGTCTTCGGATTGGGTTCAGTCTCCGATCTGAACGGCGGTTTCCCATGGGGTGTATGGATCGCGTTTGACCTGTTGATTGGTACTGGCTTCGCGTGCGGCGGTTGGGCGCTGGCATGGGCGGTGTATGTTTTCAACAGAGGGCAATACCATCCGTTGGTGCGTCCGGCGCTGCTGGCGAGCCTGTTTGGCTACTCGCTGGGTGGTCTGTCGATCACCATTGACGTCGGTCGTTACTGGAACCTGCCGTATTTCTACATTCCAGGTCACTTCAACGTGAACTCGGTATTGTTCGAAACGGCGGTCTGTATGACCATCTATATCGGCGTCATGGCGCTGGAATTTGCTCCGGCTCTGTTTGAACGTCTGGGTTGGAAAGTCTCTCTCAAGCGTTTGAATAAAGTGATGTTCTTTATTATCGCTCTCGGCGCGCTGCTGCCAACCATGCACCAGTCTTCAATGGGTTCATTGATGATTTCTGCGGGTTATAAGGTGCATCCGCTATGGCAAGCGTATGAAATGTTGCCGCTTTTCTCCGTATTAACCGCCTTTATTATGGGTTTCTCGATCGTCATCTTTGAAGGCTCACTGGTACAAGCCGGTCTGAAAGGTAACGGTCCGGACGAGAAAAGCTTGTTCATCAAGCTGACGAATACCATCAGCATATTGCTGGCGATTTTCGTGGTTCTGCGCTTTGGCGAGTTGATCTATCGCGACAAACTGTCCTATGCGTTTGCAGGCGATCTTTACTCCGTAATGTTCTGGATTGAAGTCGTACTGATGGTCTTCCCGCTGGTGGTGCTGCGCGTCACTAAGCTGCGTAATGACTCACGCATGCTGTATCTGTCCGCGCTGAGCGCATTGCTGGGTTGTGCAACATGGCGTCTGTCCTATTCGCTGGTTGCGTTCAATCCTGGTGGTGGCTACCACTACTTCCCAACCTGGGAAGAACTGTTGATTTCTATTGGTTTTGTGGCTATTGAGATTTGTGCATACATCGTACTCATTCGTCTACTGCCGATACTTCCTCCTTTAAAACAAAACGATCAAAATCGTCATGAGGCGAGCAAAGCATGAGCCAGAGAATTACTATTGATCCGGTAACCCGTATTGAGGGTCATTTACGCATCGACTGCGAAATTGAAAATGGCGTGGTATCTAAAGCATGGGCTTCCGGTACCATGTGGCGCGGCATGGAAGAGATCGTGAAAAACCGCGATCCGCGCGATGCCTGGATGATTGTTCAGCGTATCTGTGGCGTTTGTACTACCACTCACGCTATCTCTTCCGTTCGTGCAGCAGAAAGCGCGCTGAATATTGATGTTCCGGTGAACGCACAGTATATCCGTAACATCATTCTGGCCGCGCACACCACGCATGACCACATTGTTCACTTTTATCAGCTCTCGGCGCTGGACTGGGTGGACATCACCTCGGCGCTGAAAGCCGATCCAGCGAAAGCGTCCGCGATGCTGAACGGTGTGTCCTCCTGGCACCTGAACAGTACGGAAGAGTTCACCAAGGTTCAGAATAAGATCAAAGATCTTGTCGCCAGCGGTCAGTTAGGCATTTTTGCCAACGGTTGCTGGGGTCATCCGGCAATGCAGCTGCCGCCGGAAGTGAACCTGATTGCAGTTGCTCACTATCTGCAGGCGCTGGAATGCCAGCGTGATGCCAACCGCGTTGTCGCGCTGTTGGGCGGTAAAACGCCGCATATCCAGAACCTGGCGGTAGGCGGGGTTGCCAACCCAATTAACCTCGATGGCCTCGGCGTGCTGAACCTTGAGCGCCTGATGTACATCAAGTCCTTCATCGATAAGCTGAGCGACTTTGTTGAGCAGGTTTACAAAGTTGATACCGCGGTTATTGCTGCGTTCTACCCTGAGTGGCTGGAACGTGGTCAGGGTGCGGTTAACTACCTGAGCGCGCCGGAATTCCCGACTGACGGTAAAAACGGCAGCTTCCTGTTCCCGGGTGGTTACATCACCAATGAAGATCTGTCGACCTATCGTCCGATCACCTCTCACTCCGATGAATACCTGATCAAAGGGATTCAGGAGAGTGCGAAACACGCGTGGTACAAAGACGAAGCGCCGCAGGCTCCGTGGGAAGGTACAACGGTTCCGGATTACACCGGCTGGTCTGATGACGGCAAATACTCCTGGGTTAAAGCGCCGACCTTCTACGGTAAAACGGTTGAAGTGGGTCCGCTGGCCAACATGCTGTGTAAACTGGCGGCCAAACGCGAGTCTACTCATGCCAAACTGAATGAAATCATCGCGATTTACACCAAGCTGACCGGTAAAACCATCGAAGTGTCGCAACTGCACTCAACGCTGGGCCGTATCATTGGCCGTACCGTTCACTGCTGTGAACTGCAGAACGTTCTGCAGGATCAGTACAACGCGCTGATTGTGAACATTGGTAAAGGCGACCACACCACCTTCGTGAAACCGGATATTCCGGCAACGGGCGAATTTAAAGGCGTTGGTTTCCTCGAAGCGCCGCGCGGTATGCTGTCTCACTGGATGGTGATTAAAGACGGTATTATCAGCAACTACCAGGCGGTTGTTCCGTCAACCTGGAACTCAGGTCCACGCAACTTCAACGATGAAGTCGGACCGTATGAGCGCTCGTTGGTAGGCACGCCAATCGCCGATCCAAACAAACCGCTGGAAGTGGTTCGTACCATTCACTCCTTCGATCCTTGTATGTCATGTGCGGTGCATGTGGTGGACGTTGACGGGAACGAAGTGGTCTCAGTTAAGGTTCTGTAATGCGGATATTAGTCTTAGGGGTCGGCAATATTTTGCTGACCGACGAAGCCATCGGGGTGCGTATCGTTGAGGCGTTAGAGCAACGATACATCCTGCCAGACTTTGTTGATGTTCTGGACGGTGGTACGGCTGGGATGGAGCTTCTCGGCGATATGGCGAACAGGGATCATCTGATCATTGCTGACGCCATAGTGTCGAAGAAAAACACGCCGGGAACGATGATGGTCCTGCGGGATGAAGAAATTCCGGCGCTGTTTACGAACAAAATCTCACCGCACCAGCTTGGCCTGGCCGACGTATTGTCGGCCCTGCGTTTCACCGGCGAGTTTCCGAAAAAGCTGACGTTAGTCGGTGTTATTCCGGAATCGCTGGAACCGCATATCGGGCTAACGCCGACGGTTGAAGCCATGATTGAACCTGCGCTTGAGCAGGTTCTTGCCGCGCTTCGCGAATCAGGTGTTGAAGCGATCCCTCGGGAGGCGGCTCATGTCTGAGGAGTTTGTCGGTTTTCAGACAGCCCCGAAGACGCAAATTCAGGCGGCGTTTGAAGAGATTGCCCGGCGTTCAATGCACGATCTTTCCTTCCTGCATCCGAATATGCCGGTGTATGTCTCTGATTTTACGCTGTTTGAAGGTCAGTGGACGGGGTGTGTTATCACACCCTGGATGCTCAGCGCACTGATTTTCCCCGGACCGGACCAGATCTGGCCGGTGCGTAAAGTCAGCGAAAAAATCGGGTTGCGTCTGCCGTATGGCGAAATGACCTTTACCGTGGGTGAACTGGAGGGCGTATCGCAATACCTCTCTTGTTCGCTGATGTCGCCGCTTTCGCACAGCATGTCGGCGCAAGAAGGTGTCCGTCTGGCTGATGATTGCGCGCGCATGCTGTTATCGCTGCCGGTGAGCGATCCGAATGCGCCGCAGCTAAATCGCCGCGCGCTGCTGCTGGGTCGTCGGAACTGCGAAAATGCATGAGCTGTCCCTTTGTCAGAGCGCGGTTGAGATTGTTCAACAGCAGGCAGAGCAGCACGGTGTCAAACGCGTAACCGGCGTTTGGCTGGAAATTGGCGCACTCTCCTGCGTTGAGGAGAGTGCCGTCCGTTTCAGTTTCGACATCGTCTGTCAGGGTACGCTGGCGCAGGGTTGTGAGCTGCATATTGATTACAAACCAGCCCAGGCGTGGTGCTGGGATTGCAGTCAGGTTGTGGAAATCACCCAGCATGATGCGCAGTGTCCACTATGTCAGGGCGATCGTCTGCGGGTTGATGCTGGCGATTCACTGAAAGTGAAAAGTATTGAAGTCGAATAACCCATAGGTTGCTATGGGGCGGAGTCAGATATGTGTATTGGAGTCCCTGGTCAGGTTCTGGCCGTTGGTGAAGATATTCACCAGCTTGCGCAGGTTGAAGTGTGCGGCATCAAACGTGATGTCAATATTGCCCTGATTTGTGAAGGTGATACAGCTGAGCTGGTCGGGCAATGGGTGCTGGTGCACGTAGGGTTCGCCATGAGCATCATTGATGAAGATGAAGCTAAAGCCACGTTAGACGCACTTCGCCGTATGGAGTACGACGTCACCAGCGCGTGATTTTATGCCGGATGGCGCAGCGCTTATCAGGCCCGCGCCTTATATGTAGGCCGGATAAGGCGTTAGCGCCGCCATCCGGCATCTTACGTTAACCCTGGCGCTTATCTTCGGTATTGGTATCGAAGTCGCTGGCGTCATGGCGTTCATGAAGCTGTTCGTTCAGCGGCCCGTTGGTACGGTTTACAATACGGCCACGCTTAACCGCCGGACGCGCTGCAATCTCTTTTGCCCAGCGCTGCACGTGCTTGTAGCTTCCTGCGTCAAGGAACTCTGCCGCGTCGTACACGTTGCCCAGAACCACATTGCCAAACCACGGCCAGACCGCCATATCGGCAATAGTGTATTCATCTCCGGCCACAAACTGATGCTGCGCTAATTGCTTATCCAGCACGTCGAGCAGGCGCTTGGCTTCCATTGTGAAGCGATTAATAGCGTACTCAATTTTTACCGGCGCATAGTTATAGAAGTGACCAAAACCACCGCCGAGGAAGGGGGCCGCACCCTGTAGCCAGAACAACCAGTTCAGCGTTTCAGTACGTTTAGCCAAATCCTGCGGCAGGAAGTAACCATATTTTTCCGCCAGATAGAGCAGGATTGCGCCAGACTCGAAAACGCGAACCGGCGGATTTTGCGAGTGGTCGCGCAGCGCAGGGATCTTCGAGTTCGGATTCACCTCAACAAAGCCGCTGGAAAACTGATCGCCATCGCCAATACGGATAATCCATGCATCGTATTCCGCGCCCTTGACGCCCTGCGCCAGCAGTTCCTCCAGCATAATCGTCACTTTTTGCCCGTTTGGCGTACCCAGCGAATAGAGCTGCAGCGGATGTTTGCCGACCGGCAGCGTTTTCTCATGGGTGGCGCCGGAAACCGGGCGGTTGATATTGGCGAATGCGCCGCCGTTCGATTTTTCCCACGTCCAGACTTTCGCGGGCTGATAGGTATTGTCTGACATGTTGACCTGCCTTCTGAGTGGTTGTGTTGATGCAGTGTAGCAGTTAGGGAAAACTCAATTTAACAGATTGGGACTTTATGTCGCTTTGTGCTGAAAGGGGAAGATAAATCTAACCCGTTCATTGTAGCCGGGCCGTACTCCATGAAGAGGAAATCAATGTTGGACGGAAATTGCTACCGTATTCACCATCAAAAATTGGCGGTGAATAAGCAGTAATAATGAAAAATGGTGTTCCAGGAGTAAGCGATTATCAGGGCCCGGCGGGTGGGTGGGGCGCGGTAAAAGCCGTCACTGCTTCGGTATTTTCGCAAAAGGCTATCGCCCGCGACATTATCGCAATGTTCAAAATGAACCAGGTGAAAGGGTTCGATTGTCCGGGTTGTGCGTGGCCGGACCCTGGACATCGTGCGCCAATGGAGCTGTGCGAAAATGGCGTGAAGGCGGTCTCCTGGGAGACAACCAGCAAGAAAGCGTCTCCGGAATTTTTCAGCCGTCATCCGGTTTCCACGCTCTGGCACTACAGCGATTATGAACTGGAAAACATTGGTCGTTTGACGCATCCAATGAAATACGATGCAGCGTCAGACACCTGGCAGGCGGTGGATTGGGACATCGCCTTCCACGAGATCGGTGAGCGTCTGCGCAGCTATGACTCAGCGGAACAGGTTGAGTTTTACACCTCCGGCAGAACCTCAAATGAGGCGGCATTTCTGTATCAGCTGTTTGCCCGCGAGTATGGCAGCAACAATTTCCCTGATTGCTCAAACATGTGCCACGGTCCTACCAGCACAGGATTAACGCAGGCCATTGGCCTTGGGAAAGGGACCGTTGAACTGGACGACTTTGACCACTGCGATCTGGTCATTTGTATCGGACATAACCCCGGCACTAACCATCCGCGCATGCTGACCACTTTACGCGAGGTTGCCAAACGCGGAGCCAAAATTATCTCCATCAATCCGTTGAACGAAAGGGGGCTTGAGCGCTTTAGCTTCCCGCAAAGCCCAAGAGAGATATTTGGCGGCCAGGCCACGGAGCTAAGCAGCGATTACTATCAGGTTAAAATAGGCGGTGACGCCTCGCTGCTCAAAGGCATAATGAAAGCGCTGATCGAAATGGACGAAGCGCGGATCTTACTGGATCGACAGCCCTGCCTCGATCATGCTTTTATTCATCAGCATACCGAGGGTTATTCGGCGCTGTATGACGATTTACGCCAGTGTAGCTGGGCAGAACTGGAACAGGACTCCGGACTGACGCGCAGTCAGATGGAGGATCTGGCACACAGCTATAACAAATCCCGCGCCACCATTATTTGTTACGGGTTGGGGATTACCCAGCATAAAAACGGCACCGGGAACGTTCAGCAACTGGTAAACCTGCTGCTGCTGAAAGGCAATATGGGGAAACCGGGCGCGGGGATCTGCCCGTTGCGCGGTCATTCTAACGTGCAGGGCGATCGTTCCGTGGGTATCAATGAAGCGGCGTCCGAAGAGTTCCTGCAACGCCTTGAGGCGCATTTTGCTATCAGCGTGCCGCGCAAGCATGGCCGCTCCAGCGTGGAGAGTATCCGGGCCATCGAACGGGGAGAGGCAAAAGCGCTCATTTGCATGGGGGGTAATCTGGCGGTGGCGATGCCGCAGCCGCAGCGTACTTTTGCGGCGATGAAAAATCTGGATCTGCAGGTCCATGTTGCGACCAAGCTGAACAGATCGCATTTGCTGTTGGCAAAACATAACTACCTGCTGCCCGCGTTAGGGCGAACGGAACGTGACATTCAGGCGACGGGGATCCAGTCGGTGACCGTCGAAGACTCGATGTCGATGGTTCACGCCTCCTGCGGCGCGCTGAAACCGGCTTCCCGCTGGCTAAAATCGGAACCTGCTATTGTCGCTGGTATCGCTCGCGCCACGCTGCCTCTTTCACCAATCAACTGGGAAGCGTTAATCGGAGACTATGCGTTGATCCGTGACGCCATTGCCGCCGTGATCCCGGCGTTCCGTGATTACAACGCACGTATTGCCGAGCCGGGCGGATTTCGCATGGATACGCCCGCCTCGCGACGTGAATGGCGAACGCCAAATGGCAAAGCCAACTTTATCGTCAGCCATCAGCAAGCGGTGGAGCGGGAAAATCAACCTGCCGATGCGTTAGTTCTGGCGACGCTGCGTAGTCACGATCAGTACAACACCACTATCTATGGCATGAACGATCGCTATCGTGGCATTACCGGTCGGCGTGATGTGGTGTTTTTAAGCGCCGAAGAAGCGGCGGCTCGCGGTCTGAGTCAGGGCGATGTGGTCAACGTTCAGGCGCTGGACGACAACGGCCAGCCCTGTGCGGAACGTGTTATGCACGGTTTAACGGTGGTGATTTACAACATGGCGGCAGGCTCTGTTGGCGCGTATCTGCCTGAAGCGAATGTCCTGCTTTCGCTGGATGCGGTAGACACACAGAGTTTGACTCCGGCGTACAAAAGCGTACCGGTCACTCTGAAAAAAGCGTAGTTCCTGCTGTGAATTTTTCGCCTCTGAGCGCCAGCCGCTGCGTTGAGGTGTATGATGATGTCGACCTCTGTCCGGTTAGTGTCGCAGAGCAGGCAATCAGAGCGATAAATTCACGCCAACCTGCTCAGGCTGTATAGTTTTGAGGTAAGGTGCATGAGCAAAGGAACGACCAGTCAGGATGCCCCATTCGGGACATTATTGGGCTACGCCCCAGGCGGCGTAGCAATCTACTCTTCAGATTACAGCTCCCTCGACCCACGGGACTACGACGATGACGCGGCATTTCGCAGCTATATCGACGACGAATATATGGGCCACAAATGGCAGTGCGTAGAGTTTGCCCGCCGTTTTCTCTTCCTGAACTATGGCATGGTTTTCACCGATGTGGGCATGGCATGGGAGATCTTCTCCTTACGCTTCCTGCGTGAAGTGGTGAATGACAATATCCTGCCGTTACAGGCATTTCCGAATGGTTCACCCCGTGCGCCAGTTGCAGGTGCTCTGCTTATCTGGCAGAAAGGCGGCGAATTTAAAGACACCGGCCATGTGGCGGTAGTCACCCAATTGCTGGAAAACAAAATCCGCATTGCTGAACAGAACGTGCTCCACACGCCGCTGCCTCCCGGACAGCAGTGGACCCGCGAACTGGAAATGGTGGTTGAAAACGGTTGTTACACCCTGCGTGATACCTTTGACGACACCACCATCCTTGGTTGGATGATCCAGACCGATGATACCCGTGACAGCCTGCCGCAGCCGGAGATCGCCAATGACTCACTGAAAATTAGCGGCGCGCGACTGGAAAATAGTGGCCAGTTTGACGGTAAATGGCTGGATGAGCAGGATCCGCTGCAAAAAGCCTACGTGCTGGCGAACGGCCACGTCATTAATCAGGATCCGCATCAGTACTTCACCATTACCGAGAGTGCGGAGCAGGAGCTGATTAAAGCCACCAACGAACTGCACCTGATGTATCTACACGCAACCGACAAAGTGCTAAAAGACGACAACCTGCTCGCGCTGTTCGACATCCCGAAAATCCTCTGGCCGCGTCTGCGTCTTTCCTGGCAGCGTCGTCGTCATCACATGATCACCGGGCGTATGGATTTCTGTATGGATGAACGCGGACTGAAGGTGTATGAGTACAACGCCGATTCCGCATCCTGTCATACCGAAGCCGGTTTGATCCTCGAAAGATGGGCCGAGCGGGGCTACACAGGACAGGGACATAACCCGGCTGAAGGATTGATCAACGAACTGGCTGGCGCCTGGAAACACAGCCGCGCGCGTCCTTTTGTCCACATCATGCAGGATAAGGATATTGAGGAAAACTATCACGCGCAGTTTATGCAGCAGGCGCTGCGTCAGGCCGGGTTTGACAGCAAAATTCTGCGTGGCCTCGATGAGCTACGTTGGGATGACGCCGGTCAGTTGATTGACGGTGATGGTCGCCTGGTGAACTGCGTCTGGAAAACCTGGGCGTGGGAAACCGCGATAGAGCAGGTGCGAGAGGTCAGCGAAACGGAGTATGCCGCAGTGCCCATCCGTACCGGGCATACCAATCAGGAAGTGCGTTTGATAGACGTGCTACTACGCCCGGAAGTGCTGGTCTTCGAGCCTCTGTGGACGGTGATCCCTGGCAACAAAGCGATTCTGCCGATCCTGTGGCAATTGTTCCCGCACCACCGTTATCTGCTTGATACTGATTTCACTGTTAATGAAGAGCTGGCGCAAACCGGTTATGCAGTGAAACCTATTGCAGGACGTTGTGGCAGCAACATCGATCTGGTGAGCCACCAGGAAGAGCTCCTGGATAAAACCAGCGGTAAGTTTGCTGAACAGAAGAACATTTATCAGCAGCTTTGGTGTCTGCCGAAGGTTGCCGGTAAATATATTCAGGTTTGTACCTTCACCGTAGGCGGTAACTACGGCGGAACCTGTCTGCGCGGCGACGAGTCGCTGGTAATTAAAAAAGAGAGCGATATAGAGCCGCTGATTGTGGTGAAGGAAGCGTAATCTTTCTTCATGTCCAGAAATAAGTGCGAAAAGCCGGAGTATATCTTCGGCTTTTTTTATTTATAGTTAAATTGATTCTGATTATATTTTAATAAACACCGTTGCATATGTTTATAATGGTAACTATTTATTTTGGTAATGTTTCTTAATAAGAATACATTTATTCAGTGAATGCATTTAACATTAATTAATTCCTGTGGCTTGTATTAGATAAAGAGCTTCTTGATCTCTTTTTTAAATAAATAATTATAATGTGTTATTTGGTCGATTGGTGATATTGATCATGTTTTCACTTGGATAATATATCGGATTACGTCGCTATACTAATTATAATCATTAATTGTCATTAACAGTCGTTGTTGGCTGCCCACAAAAATGACGTTGTATGAGACTCGTTGAGCGATTGGAAAATGCTCTGTTAGGAAACGCAAAACATCGGCAGGAATCGCCGGTCTGAGAGGGACGTATGGGTGACAGTTTTCAGAATGAAGTGCCAACGGCACGCGTTAATATCAAGTTAGATTTACATACCGGAGGCGTTCAGAAAAAAGTTGAATTGCCGTTAAAACTTTTAACCGTGGGTGATTTCAGTAATGGTAGAGAACAACGACCACTATCGGAACGCGAAAAGGTTGATATTAATAAAAATAATTTCAATGATGTGTTAGCTAAGTTCTCACCAGTAGTGAATCTGAGTGTTAAAAATACGTTAGCTGGCGATGATAGAAATGACGATATTAATCTTACCTTTAAAAATATCCGCGATTTTGAGCCTGAGCAGGTAGCCAGAAATATCCCACAATTACGCGTTCTGTTGGCTATGCGTAACTTACTTCGTGACCTGAAATCTAACTTACTCGATAACGCTGCTTTTCGCCGCGAGCTGGAAACCATCCTTAAGGATCCAGCCCTGAGTCAGGAACTGCGTGATGAACTGGCAACCATGATGCCAGAAGAGATTTAACGCTATACAGGGTTTCCTCCGCTTAATTGGCAGGAATAGTAAAGGACCATAAAAGGAATATGTTGATGTCTGTTCAGGAACATACCTCTTCAGTCGCGGCCACTACGACCAGTGAACGCAGCGTTTATCAATCCCTCTTTGACAAAATTAATCTTTCCCCGGTTTCGGCATTAAAAAATGTAGATGCGTGGCAGAGCGATGAAGCGCTTTCTGATGCCGCTCCGGCTGAACGCGTGACCGCCGCTATTCAGGTTCTGGTCTCATGTCTGGCGGACGCTGCACAGCCAGTAGAGCGCCTGGATAAAACGCTGCTTGATGAACAAATTGCTCGTCTTGATAAGCAGATTAGCGATCAGGTTAATGAAGTTATGCATCATGCTGAGTTTCAGAAGCAAGAATCGCTCTGGCGCGGTTTACATTCGATGATCACCGGCATCGACTTTCGTCGCAATGTCCGGGTAGAAATGATGGATATCAGCAAGGATGCGTTACGTGATGATTTTGACGATGCGCCGGAGCTTATCCAGAGCGGGTTATACCGCCATGTTTATATTGAAGAATATGATCAGCCTGGTGGCGAACCCATTGCGGCAATGATTTCAGCGTACGAATTTGATAACAGCCCGCAGGATATTGCACTGCTGCGCAATATTTCTGGCGTGTCGGCAGCCTGTCATATGCCGTTTATCGGTTCCGTTGGGCCGAAATTTTTCCTGAAAGAAAATATGGAAGAAGTCGCGGCCATAAAAGACATCAATGATTATTTCGAACGTGCTGAATACATCAAGTGGAAAGCATTTCGTGATAGCGACGATTCACGCTACATCGGGCTGACTATGCCGCGTGTATTGGGTCGTCTGCCGTATGGTCCTGATACCGTGCCGGTACGTAGCTTTAACTATGTTGAAGAGGTGAAGGGGCCGGATCACGAAAAATATCTGTGGACCAGCGCATCTTTCTCTTTCGCTGTGAACATGGTGAAAAGTTTTATCAAGAATGGCTGGTGCGTCCAGATCCGTGGGCCGCAAGCGGGCGGCGCAGTTAAAGACCTGCCTATCCATTTGTACGATCTGGGTACGGGTAATCAAGTGAAGATTCCATCTGAGGTGATGATTCCGGAAACCCGGGAGTTTGAATTCGCCAACCTTGGTTTTATTCCGCTTTCTTATTACAAGAATCGTGATTACGCCTGCTTCTTCTCCGCTAACTCGGCTCAGAAACCTGCGCAGTATGATACGCCGGAAGCGACGGCTAACAGTCGGATTAACTCTCGTTTGCCGTATATCTTCCTGCTTTCTCGTATTGCACATTACCTGAAAATACTGCAGCGAGAAAATATTGGTACGACCAAAGATCGCCGCTTGCTTGAGCTTGAGCTTAATAATTGGTTGCGCAGTCTGGTAACCGAAATGACCGATCCTGGCGATGATTTGCAGGCATCACACCCGCTGCGTGATGGGCGTGTCGTGGTGGAGGATATTGAGGATAACCCCGGTTTCTTCCGTGTGCGCCTGTATGCCATTCCGCATTTCCAGGTTGAAGGTATGGACGTCAGCTTGTCGTTAGTTTCACAAATGCCTAAGTCGAAATCTTAACGACGCAGCGCACAGGAGGTGCGATGAAGATCTATCGTCCGTTATGGAGCGAGGGGGCCTTTCTGGCTCCCCAGCAGTTTCAGCAACAGACACGTTGGGATGCCTATGTCGCTGACGTTGTTGCTCACATGTCACTTTCATCACCGTGGGGTGTCATCAGCGCGGAGTTTGATGAAAGTGCGCTAACGGTTTCCCGTTTGAATCCCGTTAATCTGGTTGTGCGCTTTCCTGACGGCACGTTAGTGGATACAGGTATTTCAGATAACCTGCCTCCGGCGTGTGATTTATCGCATCTTACTGGTTACAGCAGTGTTGATATTGTGCTGGCGTTGCCGCTGCTTTCGGCTAATGGCGGCAATCTTTCATCAGGCAACGGCGTTAGCCGTCCGTGTCGTTGGCAGCAGGAATGGCTGCCAGTACAGGATCTCTCAGGTCAGGAAAGAACTGATATGGCCGTGCTGCGGCATGCTATCACCCTCCGGTATAGCCATGACGATAACAGCGCTTACCTGACTTGTCCGGTAGCTTGCCTTATTCGTAATGCTCAGGGGCAATGGGAGCTGGGACGTGATTTTTTACCCCCAGCGCTTTCACTCTCAGCCAGCCCCTCATTAATCAATTCGCTTAGTGATTTGGTGCATCGTATCCAGGCTCGTTGTCGCCGCCTGATGGCCTTGCGCCGAGAAAGTAATGAACGAATGGCGGATTTTGCGGTAGCTGATGTTTCGTTGTTTTGGCTGCTGAATGCGCTTAATAGCTCAGAGCCTGTTCTGAAAGAAATGCTGCAAAACCCAGGCCGTCACCCCGAACTTTTGTGGCGTGAGCTGGCGCGGTTAGCAGGTAGCCTGCTGACTTTTTCATTAGACCATGATGTCAGCGTTGTACCTCCATACCAGCACGCAAATCCGCAGCAGGTATTCCCTCCGCTGTTTGCACTTTTGGTGGAACTGCTGGAAGCCAGCCTGCCATCTCGCGTTGTCGCTATTGAACTGACGCAAGAGCGACAGTTCTGGTATGGCGCTTTGTCGGATGCCCGACTGCGTGAAGGCGCTGATTTTTACCTTTCCATTCGCTCGGATCTTCCTGCGCATGTCCTCCTTACGCAATTCCCACAGCTCTGTAAAGCAGGGAGCCGGGCAGATGTCTCTGATGTCGTCAATGTGGCACTGAGCGGTATTCCTTTAAAACCGCTAACGCATGTACCCGCAGCCATCCCGTTACGACTGGAAAATCAATACTTTGCTCTTGAGATTAATCATCCAGCAGCCCAGGCCATGCTGGATGCCGGTAATTGCGCTTTCTATGTGCCGGGAACACTGGGAGAGATTCAACTTGAGCTTTTCGCAGTCTTAAGGGATTGAAATAAATGAATAAGGATATTGATCAGGTGTTTTGGCCAACCTGGCTTGCTGTCAGCCAGTTACGTGGCGGGGCGGAAGTCGATGATGGGGCAGCTTTCTATCGCCAGGCCTGTCAATGGGTTGATTCTGCGCGTGAGGCATTGCGTGAGATGGGGTACAGCGAACACAGCGTTGAGCACATGCTCTACACGCAATGTGCGTTACTGGATGAAAGCGTGTTGAACCGCAATCGGCAGAATAGCGGTTATACCACCTGGCTTGCGACCCCCTTACAGGCCCGCTATTTCAACACGACCAATGCAGGAGAAGAGCTCTGGGAGCGCATCCGTACCGTCCTGCGCGAGTCCGTTCCTGATACTGCCGTATTAACCTGCTTTTATCGTGCAATCACGCTCGGTTTTGTTGGGCGCTATCGTGAGCAAGGTGACGAGCGTCGTGAAGATGTTCTTGAAGCGCTGGCGACTCAGGCGATGCCTTTTAAGTTAAAGCACGATGCCCCAGTTATCATGCTGGCCTCTGGATTCTCAGGCGGTAAGCGTCGCTGGTGGTTGGCATGGATTGTCGGTGTGCTGGCGTTGGGTGCCCTGTGGCTGACATTTTCTCATGTCTTACAAGGGCAGGTAGCTCAGCTTATTGGGCAGGGATAAGACATGGCTCAGTTGCGAGGGATCGTTAACTATGTGCTGGCGGCCGTGCTGGCTTTGTTGCTGGTCTGGGGATTTAGTCCGTTAAGTGCGGGTGTAAGGAGTGGGCTTACCGTCTTTATTTTACTGCTTTTCATTCCAGGGATGGTTTATGCCTGGCGTCAGTATGGTCGGTTGAAGTCTGCTCATTCTGCTCATGAAGTTCTGCTCCCTCCGGAGAGTTTCAGTGGGCCGGTTGTGCTGGTGTGTGGCGATAATGACCTCTTGTTCACTGGACGCGGCGATTCTTGCGAGAGTTCACAGGGCTGGTATTTATCTGTCCAGTCTCCGGAGCATTATATTGCTCTGGTTCGTCAGTTAGCTACGCAGCGTCCGGGGCTTCTTATGCGCGTTTCCGTGATGCTGGCCTTGGCTCCAGAACGGCATAATGATGAAGGCGCGCTTAAGTACATGCTGCTCAGCTGGCGGCGTGTGGTGGCCCAAAGCCGGCGTTGGTTATCAGGTATACCGCCGTTTTGGCTGTGCTGTTGGCTGAATTCTCCTCAGTGCAATGAGAGTGTACGTTGGTTTATTCGTACGCCTCAGGATGCGGAAGTGCAGTCGGCTACGGGATTAGACGACTTTGCGCCTTTCTCTTCGCAAGAGCGCCCGGCTCGTCATTTTCATCTTACACATGCAGTGTGGTTAGATAATTTACTGGGATGGCTGCAGAAGGTACAAGGCGACACCGAGCGCCATGCTCCGCCTCTTTTCTCTGCTTTACGGGTAGTGTGTTTCACCTCATTGGCGGTCTGCGAAAATAATCTGTGGCAACGGCATATCACGGCTCAAACAACGCTTCCTCCAGCCGCGTCAGCAGCGCCCGTACAGTTGCCTTTTCCTGATTTAGCGTTGCCTTTTTTATCCCACCGCCGGGCGCTGACTGCTTTTCAACGAGCGGTGGGCGTAAGTGGTCTTCTGTGCGGCCTTTTTGTCGGGCTGGCAATGACATGCAGCTTTATCAATAACCAACATCTCATCAGGATCACCAACGATCATTTGACGGTATACCGCCATCTTAGCGGTAATCCTGTCGAGCCAAAGATTCAGGCTCAGGATCAACTTCGTCGGGATGCGCAGCGGCTGGATCGCTGGTATCAGCGAGGTGAACCCCTTTCTCTTTCAATGGGATTGTATCAGGGGATGAGATTGATCCCGCCTTTGCTGGCCGCCATCAGCGACTGGCTACCACCTGAAAAACCGAAAGTGACCTCCCCGCAAACCGTACGTCTGGACAGTATGTCGCTGTTTGATACGGGCAAATGGGCGTTAAAGGCCGGTTCAACAAAAGTACTCATTAGGGCTTTGGTCAATATCAAAGCTAAACCCGGTTGGCTGATCGTCATCGCCGGACATACCGATGATGTGGGTGACGATAAATCTAATCAGCAGCTTTCTCTCAAACGTGCGGAATCTGTTCGCGACTGGATGCGCGATACCGGCGATGTTGCGGAGAGCTGTTTTGCCGTTCAGGGCTATGGCGAATTACGTCCCTACAAAAGCAACGATACGCCTGAGGGACGGGCAGCTAACCGCCGTGTAGAGATCAGTCTGGTACCGCAGGCTGATGCCTGTCAGGTGCCGGGCATGAAGGAACCGTCACCGCAAGGCGGTGACGCATTAGCGAAGTAAAAATGGAGAAAGAGTTATGGCAATTCCAGTCTACCTTTGGCTGAAAGACGACGGCGGCGCGGATATTAAAGGCTCTGTTGATGTGAAAGACCGTGTGGGCAGTATCGAAGTGGTGGCGCAGGAACATAACCTGTACATCCCTACGGATAACAACACCGGTAAGTTGACCGGGACGCGCATCCATACCCCGTTCCTTTTCACTAAGGAAATCGATGCCTCCAGCCCGTATCTGTACAAGGCTGTAACCACAGGTCAGACCCTGCGTCAGGCAGAGTTCAAATGGTATCGCATCAATGATGCGGGTCAGGAAGTGGAATACTTCAACACCACACTGCACAACGTGAAAGTGGTGAAAGTAAACCCGGTGATGTACGACATTAAAGATCCCGCTAAAGAGAAGCATAACCACCTGGAACAGATTGAACTGCGCTACGAGAAGATCGTCTGGACCTATAAGGATGGCAACATCATCCATTCTGACGCCTGGAACGAGCGTACCACCGCGTAATGCACTAACGGATGAGGATTTCCTCATCCGTTTTTTTATGCCCTCTGCTGAGCGTCCCGGGCGGGGTTCAGCAGAGAGTATCAACATCACTATTACCTTATGGGCATTGGATTACGGCCACGGGCGGTAGCGTGCCTGAATACAGGGAGTCAGGAAGCAAATGGAACACCAGTCAGCAGTGTTATTACGACGTCTCAACCCCTATTGTGCTCAGGCGCTTGAAGCAGCGGCATCGTTATGCCAGACGCGCGCGCATGCAGAAATCACGCCCGAACACTGGTTACTAAAGCTGCTGGAGCAGGGAGAGGGCGATATTACGGTCATTGCTCGTCGTTATGAATGGGATATCGACAATCTCTGGCAGTCACTGCTGGCGCATCTGGATGTTCAGCCTCGTTCCGTGAAAAGTCGCCCGCAGTTGTCTGATGCGCTCCTTTCTTTAATGCAACAAGCGTGGCTGTGTGCCGCAACGGATGAAAATTCGCAGATACGTGGCGTACATCTGCTGATGGCGCTGGTAGGAAAGCCTTCACTATTGCAGTGTGACGGCCTGTGGCCTCTTTTGAGCGCCGGACATATTCAACTGGAACGGCTTCTGCCGCTATTAAATGTCCAGTCGGATGAACGTCCGGAAAGGCAGCAAGAAGCCGCTCTGACGCAGGTTTCCCCAGATGACGAAGTGCGTCCTGGACTGGCTCAGTCGACGTTGTCGCCAGCATTACAAGGCGTGCTCGAGAAATTTACGCTGGACGTGACCGCGAAAGCGCGTGCTGGCGATATCGACCCGATATTTGGTCGCGATAATGAAATCCGGCAAATGGTGGATGTGCTGTCCCGTCGGCGAAAAAATAATCCCATTCTGGTCGGGGAACCTGGCGTCGGCAAGACCGCTCTGGTGGAGGGGTTGGCGCTGCGTATTGCTGAAGGTAACGTGCCTGATAGCCTGAAATCAGTAACGCTACGCACGCTGGATCTTGGGCTGTTACAAGCCGGCGCTGGAGTGAAAGGTGAGTTTGAGCAGCGGTTAAAAAATATCATTGACGCCGTTCAGCAATCGCCAACGCCTGTTCTGCTCTTTATTGATGAAGCCCATACCATCATCGGGGCTGGTAATCAGGCGGGGGGCGCAGACGCAGCCAACCTGCTAAAACCCGCTCTGGCCAGAGGTGAACTACGAACCATCGCGGCGACCACATGGAGCGAATATAAACAGTATTTTGAGCGTGATGCTGCGCTGGAGCGGCGTTTTCAGATGGTTAAAGTTGATGAGCCGGATGATGACACTGCCTGTTTAATGCTGCGTGGTCTGAAATCACGCTATGCAGAACATCATGGCGTTCACATCACCGACGAAGCGGTTAAAGCCGCCGTTACGCTCTCTCGCCGCTATCTTACCGGGCGGCAATTACCCGACAAAGCCGTCGATCTGCTGGATACCGCAGGTGCAAGAGTGCGGATGAGCCTTGATACCGTTCCTGAACCTTTGACGCGTTTGAAGTCGGAGATCACCGCGCTTGAAATTGAAAAGCAGGCATTGCTTGCAGACCTCGCGGTAGGAAATGGCCAGCATGGTGAAAGGCTGGCCAGTATTGAACAGCGGGAAAATCGTCTGCTTGTCGAACTGGATGAACGCGAAACCCAGTACGGCCAGGAATTAACGCTCACTGAGCAACTGCTGGCCGCCCGCCGTGATATTTCTCGTCAGGCGGAAACGGTTGAATTGCAGCAGCAGCTTAGTGTGCTTCAGCAGGGCCATCCGTTACTGTTTCCGGATGTAGACGCGCGCACCGTTGCTACGGTGATCGCCGACTGGACCGGTGTACCTTTGTCTTCATTAATGAAGGATTCCCAGGCGGATTTACTGACGCTTGAAACCCAGATGGGAAACCGCGTTATAGGGCAGGATTACGCGCTGAATACAATCGCACAGCGGTTGCGGGCATCAAAAACAGGGCTTACGCCGGAAAACGGCCCACAGGGCGTGTTTCTGCTTACCGGGCCAAGCGGAACCGGCAAAACAGAGACTGCGCTGGCCCTGGCTGACATTCTCTTTGGCGGTGAAAAATCGCTAATCACGATTAATCTGTCTGAGTATCAGGAGCCGCATACTGTGAGCCAGCTAAAGGGCTCACCTCCGGGATACGTGGGTTATGGACAGGGAGGGATCCTGACCGAAGCGGTGCGAAAACGCCCCTATAGCGTAGTACTACTGGATGAAGTAGAAAAAGCGCATCGCGACGTCATGAACCTGTTTTACCAGGTATTTGACCGTGGTTTCATGCGTGACGGCGAAGGTCGTGAAATTGATTTTCGCAATACCGTTATTTTGATGACTTCCAATCTTGGCGGCGACGCAGTGATGCAACTGCTGGAAGAGCAACCGGGAACCACAGAGTCAGAGTTGCACGAACTGCTGCGCCCACTGTTGCGCGATCATTTCCAGCCGGCGCTGCTGGCCCGCTTCCAGACAATTATCTACCATCCGCTCAGTGAATCTGCGTTACGTACGATTGTACAGATGAAACTGGAGCAGGTTAGCCAGCGATTACTGCGTCACTACGGCATCACCACAATAATATCCGAGAACCTTTTTGATGCCCTGACCGCCGCTTGCCTGCTACCGGATACGGGAGCGAGGAATATTGATAGTCTGCTGAATCAACAAATCTTACCTGTGCTCAGTCAGCAGTTGTTAACGTATCTTTCCCGGCAGCAAAAACCTCAGCAACTCACTCTAAGTTGGAATGATGGGTAATGACTCCAACTTATTGATAGTGTTTTATGTTCAGATAATGCCCGATGACTTTGTCATGCAGCTCCACCGATTTTGAGAACGACAGCGACTTCCGTCCCAGCCGTGCCAGGTGCTGCCTCAGATTCAGGTTATGCCGCTCAATTCGCTGCGTATATCGCTTGCTGATTACGTGCAGCTTTCCCTTCAGGCGGGATTCATACAGCGGCCAGCCATCCGTCATCCATATCACCACGTCAAAGGGTGACAGCAGGCTCATAAGACGCCCCAGCGTCGCCATAGTGCGTTCACCGAATACGTGCGCAACAACCGTCTTCCGGAGCCTGTCATACGCGTAAAACAGCCAGCGCTGGCGCGATTTAGCCCCGACGTATCCCCACTGTTCGTCCATTTCCGCGCAGACGATGACGTCACTGCCCGGCTGTATGCGCGAGGTTACCGACTGCGGCCTGAGTTTTTTAAATGGCGGAAAATCGTGTTGAGGCCAACGCCCATAATGCGGGCGGTTGCCCGGCATCCAACGCCATTCATGGCCATATCAATGATTTTCTGGTGCGTACCGGGTTGAGAAGCGGTGTAAGTGAACTGCAGTTGCCATGTTTTACGGCAGTGAGAGCAGAGATAGCGCTGATGTCCGGCGGTGCTTTTGCCGTTACGCACCACCCCGTCAGTAGCTGAACAGGAGGGACAGCTGATAGAAACAGAAGCCACTGGAGCACCTCAAAAACACCATCATACACTAAATCAGTAAGTTGGCAGCATCACC